>DATGEF010000104.1:0-6870 GCA_035310405.1 Chloroflexia bacterium
CCGGGCATACAGGGTCTCCGTAGCAGGCGTGGGATCGACGCCCAGCTCATCGCGCAGGACGGCCCGGCAGCGCTGGTAGGCGCGGATGGCCAGCGGCCGGTTGCCCTGCCGGGCGTAGGCGCGCATCAGCAGCCGGTAAGCCCGCTCCCAGCACGGATCGCGCGCCAGGATGCGGTCGCCGATGTCGACGGTCTCGTCATAGCGCCCCCCGTCGAGCAGCGCGCCGGCGAGTTGATCGGCCGCGCGTAAGTAGAGCGATAGCAGGCGCTCCCGCTCCGCCGTGGTCCAGTCCTCGTAGAGGGCGTCGGCCAGGTAGTTTCCATTGTAGAGCTGCAGCCCGGCCTGGAGCCGCGCGATCCCGGCCTCGGTCGCCCCGCCCTCCAACAGCCGCATGCCGCCGGTGCAGTCCTGCTCGAAGGCCACCGCGTCGAGCCAGACGTCGGCTTCCGGCCGCAGGCGATAGGCGCTGCCCTCGCGCATGAGGAAGGCGAAGGGCGCGTCGGGCGGCCGGGCCGGCTCCAGGGCGCGGTTCAGGGCGTTCAAGGCCACCTTGAAGTCGCGGCTGGCCGCGTCGGGCGCGAGATGGGGCCAGAGGCGGTCGACGATCTCGTCGCGTTGCAGCCAGCGCTCCCGCTCAGTAAGCAGGACCTGGAAGACCTGGCGGGCGCTGGCCCGCTGCCAATCCCCGGGCGCGATCTCGTCCGCGCCGCGCCAGACGCGGAAGGTACCGAGCAGCTGCACGCGGAGCTGGTAGCCCGGGTGGACCTGCACCGCCTGCTGGCCCAGGGCCGTCAGCAGCCGTCCCGTGTAGGATGGGCGGCGGTGGGCGGCCCGCGCGGCCAGCAGCAACGGAACGCAGCGGCGGGGGTCGGGGGGGCCGAGCAAGGAGGGCGCCGTCAGCAAGAAGTCGTAGCCCTGCGCCTCGCAGAGGGCCAGCAGATCGTCCAGGCTGGCGATCAGCAGCTCCTCCTGGTGCAGGTCTTGATAGGCCAGGGCGAGCCAGAGACGTGTCGCGGCCCGCCCCAGCTGGTCGCCACAGTCGCGAAAGGCGCCCAGCACGCGGGTGAGGATGGCGACCGCTTCCGCGCGCTGCCCGGCGAGGACCAGGCTGGCGCCCAGGGCCAGTTCGACGAGCGCCCCCACCCAGGCATCCCCCGCGACCCCGGCCGTCTCCACCCCCTCGGCCGCCGCCCGGCGCGCCGCGTCCAGGTCGCCGCCGAAGCCGTAGGCCCGGGTCAGGCCCCACATCGCCTCGGCGCGCAGGCGGCGCACGGCCAGCTGGTCACCCAGGGCGATCGCGGCCTGGTAGCAGCGGATAGCGGCCGCCAGGTGATCGGCCGGGCCGGGGCGCACCTGCCAGGCGTGGCCGAGCCGCATCTGGGCCACCGCGGCGATAAACGGCGAGCCGAGCCGCGCGCCCACCGCTCCGCCCTCCTCCGCGCAGGCAAACGCGGCGGCCGCCTCCCCGCGGAAGGCATGGATCAGGGCGAGGATCAGCAGCGTCTCGCGGTGGGCCCGCGGCGGGTGAACCTGGCCGCGCGCCACTTCGCCGCGCTCCGTTTCGGCCCACGCCGCCAGGGCGCGCTGCGCGGCGTCGAGCTGGCCGGTGCGCAGCTTGACGCGCACGCTCAGCGTGTCCTCGCCCGGCCCCTCCTCGCGCAGGGCGCGCGCCTCGACGCGCAGCTGCTCGGCGGCGGCGGGCTGGCCCATATTCAGCTTGTTCTCGGCCAACAGCTCAAGCAGCCGGGCCCGCGCCTGGCTGTCGGCCAGGCCATCCGCCAGCCGAAGGGCCTCCTCCAGGAAGCGCTCGGCCTGGGCCGGCCGCACCGTGTCGAGGTAGACCAGCGCTTGCCCGCGCAGCGCGCGGCCGACTCCGGCGCGGTCGTCGCGGGCGCGCCACAGCTGCTCGGCCTGCGCGTACCAGGCCAGCGCCTCGTCAAAGCGGCTGCGCAGGCGACAGAGATCGCCCAGGTAGGCCTGGAGCAGGGGGTGGTCGGCCAGCACCGCCGCCGGCAGGGCGTCGATCCAGCGGGCGACCGTGTCGAGCCAGCCCGCCCGCAACACGCCTTCGCCCGCGCGCTCGATCACCGCCGCGGCGGCGGCCAGGTCGCCGGCCGCCAGCCAGTGGTAGATCGCTTCTTCGTCGGCGCCCCCAGCCGCGAAGAACGCCGCGGCCCGCTGGTGCCGGGCGCGGGGGCCGGCAGGGTCGGCCGCTGCCTGGGCCTGCAGGAAGGCGTGAAAGAGGTGATGATAGCGGTAATGCCGCGCGCCGAGGGCGACGACGAACAGGTCGAGCTCGTGCAGGCGATCGAGCAGCGCGGCACTGTCGGCGCCCGTGGCGACAGCCGCGCAAGCAGCCGGGGTGAGCTCCCGCAGCACGGCGGTATCCCGCAGGAAGGCGGCGAGCTCCGGCGGCTGGGCGTCCAAGACGTCGCGCGCCAGATAGTCGAAGAGCGTATCGAGCGAGGTCGAGCCCTGCGCCAGCAGACCGGCCACGCCGCCCGCGCCACCCCCGGGGGCGGCGCGGCGCAAGCCCTGCCAGACCAGCTGTACGGCGATCGGCCAGCCTTCCGTCTTCTCGACCAGGAGGGCGAGGTCCGCCGGGGCCAGCGGCCAGCAATAAAGATCGCGAAACAGCGCCGCGATTTCCTCCGGCGCAAAGGCCAGGTCCGGGCGGCCGATCTCCAGCACCTCGCCGCGCGCCCGCCAGCGGGCCAGCCCGGCCCCGCTCAGGGGATAGCGGGTTGCCAACACCACATGAAGCGCAGGCGGCAGGTCGGTCAGGAACCGCTCGATCAGCGCGGCGATCGCGGGCGTCGCGGCCACGAAGTGGAAATCGTCGCAGACGAGCAGGACCGGCTCCGTCAGCACGTCGGTCAGAGCATTGATCAGGGCATCGAGAACCTGGTCCCAGGCGCCGGGGCCGTCGGCGCGGCCGGGCTCGGCTAATAAGGCACCCGGCAGATCGGAGAGGCCGGGCAGGCGCTGGCGCAACGCGGCGATCAGGTACGCCAGGAAGCGCGGCGGGTCCGTATCGGCCTCGCCGACACTGTACCAGCAGAGCGGCGTCGGGCCGGCAGCCAGCGTGGCCAGCGCAGTCGTCTTGCTGTAGCCGGTGCCTGCCTGCACCAGCGTCAGCCGGTGGTCGAGCGCGTCCCCCAGGCGGGCGGCCAGGGCTGGGCGCGGCAAGACCCGCGCCTGAGTGCGGGGCGGGGCCAGCCGGGTGCGCAACAGCAGAGGGTCATGATACATGTAGCGACTATTATGGCACCGTGGGGGTGGCCCGTCAACCCCCCGCCGGGCGGCGCTTGACGCGCCCCGCCGGCCGCTATAGAATGACAGTAACACAGCGATCAGCTCGTCCGCTAACGCGAGGAGGCCGGGCGCCCGCGCAGGTGATCCGCGGGCGCGATCTATAACACCTGGGAGGATCGACATGCAGTTTCGTAAGCTCGTCATTTTACTGGTAGTAGGGGCCTGGCTCCTGGTCAGTGCCCACGGGGCCGCGGCCCAGGGTGCGACCGCGACGCTACGGGGGCTGGCCCTGCAAGGCAACGGCACGCCCATCGTCGGGGCGACCATCACGGCCCATACCGGGCCGGAAGAGACCACCCCGGCCCTGGGCCACACCACCACCGGGGCCGACGGCAGCTGGGAGCTGACCGTGCCCGCCGGCCAGACCGTCTGGATCCACTTCGACACCTTCGGCCCCTGGTGGGGCTACAGCTACAGCCCACCTTTCGTGCTCCAACCGGGGCAAGTCGTGACCGGTGTGGAGTTCGTGCTGGGGCCCCGGTCGGTCAGCACGCCGGTCGCGGCGCCCCCGACGCCGGTCCCGCCGCCCCCGACCCCGGTCCCCGCTACCCCGGTTCCCACGCCCGGCATGCCCACGACCGGGGCGGGCGAGTCGCCCTGGACCGGGGCGGCCTGGCTCGTGGCCGCCTTAGGGCTGCTGCTAAGCGGGATCGGGCTGCGCCGGCGGGTCAGCGCGCGCCGCTAGCCCGCCCAGGGGGCGGGAGCGATCGCTCCCGCCCCGCCGGGCCCGTCAGCTCAGCTCGCGCGCGCGGTACTGGAGCGCTTCTGCCAGGTGAACGGCCTCGATCCCCGCCGCCCCGGCCAGGTCGGCAATCGTCCGCGCCAGCTTGAGCACCCGATGGTAGCCCCGCGCGCTCAGGTTGAGCTGGCGCATCGCCGCCTTGACCAGCGCCTGCCCCGCCGTATCCAGCACACAGAACTGGCGGATCTCCGCCGGGCGCATCTCGCTGTTCGTCAGCACCGGCAGCCCGGCGAAGCGCGCCCGCTGCCGCGCCCGCGCCCCCTCCACGCGCCCCCGCACCGCCGCCGACGCCTCGCCCAGCGCCGTCCCGGCCAGCTTTTCGTAGGCCACGCGCGGCACTTCGACATGGATATCGATGCGGTCCAATAACGGGCCGGAGAGGCGCTTCTTGTAGCGGGTCACCGTGCTGGGCGAGCAGACGCAGGCTTTCTGGCTGTCGCCGTAGTAGCCACACGGGCACGGGTTGCAGGCCCCCACCAGGATCAGGCTGGCCGGGAAGGTCAGGCTGCCCGCCACCCGGGTGATGGTGATCACCCGGTCTTCGAGCGGCTGGCGCAGGTTGTCCAGCGCGGGCTGATCGTACTCCAATAGCTCGTCCAAAAACAGCACCCCCCGATGGGCCAGGGTGATCTCGCCCGGGCGCGGCTGCCGGCCGCCGCCGACCAGGGCCGCGTGCGAGGCGGTGTGGTGGGGCGCGCGGAACGGCCGGCGGCGGATCAGCGGCTGCCCGGCCGGCAACATCCCGGCGATGCTATAGATTTTGGTGACCTCCAGCATCTCGTCGCGGCTCATCGTCGGCAGGATCGAGGGCAGGCAGCGCGCCAGCAGGGTCTTGCCCGAGCCGGGCGGCCCTTGCAGGATCATGTTGTGGTTGCCGGCCGCCGCCACTTCCAGCGCGCGCTTGACATGCTCCTGGCCCTTGACCTCCTGCAGGTCGGCCATGCCCTCATACTCTCCATCCCCGCTGAACAGCTGCTCACGGTAGGGGATCGGCGCGATGCCGTTGCGGCCGCCGGCGCCCACCGCGTTCAGGTGGGCCACCAGGCGGGCCAGGGTGGCCACCGGGTAGACGGCGATCCCCGCCACCAACGCCGCTTCGGGCGCATCATCCTCCGGTACATAAATGCGGCGGATGCCCTTTTCCCGCGCCAGGCTGACCATCGGCAAGATGCCCGTCGTGTGGCGTAAGACCCCGTCCAGGCCCAGTTCGCCCAGCAGCACCGTAGCGTCCAGGTCGGCCGTCACCTGGCCCGTCGCCGCCAGCACGCCCACGGCGATCGGCAGGTCGTAGGCGCTGCTCTCCTTCTTGACGTCGGCCGGCGCCAGGCTGACCACGACGCGCTTCATCGGGAAAAAGCCGCCACTGTTGCGGATCGCCGAGCGCACCCGTTCTTTGGACTCCTGCACCGTGGTATCCGGCAGGCCGACGATGAAGAACCCGGGCAACCCGTTGCTGACGTCGACCTCGACTTCGACCAGGCTGCCATCCAGGCCGCGGATGGCACAGCTATGTACTTTGGCCAGACCCATGGGGCGGATCTCCTCTGCGCAGTTAGGAGGTGACGGGTGGGGGAACAGCCGCGGGACGCGCAGGGGACGCAGGGGACAGCGGCAGGGCTATGATAGCAGATCGACGGGCCGGACGCAAACATCGCGCCCGCCCACCGCCTATGGCGGATCGCCCGGAACGCGGCCGAAGAAGAGTGTGGTGCGCAGGCTGCCGTCCGCGCCGCGGCTGTCGTTGCGCAGGCGGCCCTCCAGCACAAAGCCCACCCGCCGCGCGACCGCCGCGCTGGGCGCGTTGCGCTCGTCACAGCGGATCTGCAGGCGCTGCGCCCCCAGTTCGCCCAATGCGTAGTCGACCAATAGCTGCACGGCGGCGGTCATGTAGCCCTGGCCGGCCGCCGACGGCCGCAGCCAGTAGCCGATCTCGAAGAAGCGGATGTCCCAGTTGTGCGGGTGCAGCCCCACGCCCCCCAGAAAGCGGGCGGGGTCCGCGGCGTCCCAGATGCTCAAGGCCAGGTCTTCGCGCAACAGCCACTTGGCCTGCTGCTGGATCAGCCAGTCGCGGCTCTCCGCGACGCTCTGGTGCGCGTCGGCAAACGGCAGCCAGGGCCGGATATATTCGCGCGACTCGGCCACGGCGTCAAACAGCGCCTGGGCGTCGTCGGGGCGGTACGGGCGCACCACGACGCGGGGGCCACGTAACTCGTCAAACAGGGGGATGAGGGTACGATAGATGGGTTGGTCCATAACACCTCGTCGGGGGGTGAGTATAAGCTCATTGCGGAGACGGCGGCCTGGCTGGAACAGGACACGACACCCCTTGGGCGCGCCCTGCGGCCTATTATACCGCACACGTGCTAACTGCGCACCCCGCCACCCCGCCACGCTCCATCGGGCGGCTGACAAAAGATCCACCCGCTGCCGCAGGGCAGGCAGCGGGATTCATGCTACACTGGGCGTGGCATAGTGCGACGGCGGCCCCAGGCGCCGTGGAAGGAGTTAGGCGCCCAGGATGGAAGCAGTTATCTTTATCGGCATCCAGGCCAGCGGCAAATCGTCCTTTTATCAGGACCGGTTCTTCAACACGCATGTGCGCATCAACCTCGACATGCTGAAGACGCGGCATCGCGAAGACCTGCTGCTCCGCGCCTGCTTGGCTATGCAGCAGCCGTTCGTCGTCGACAACACCAACCCCACGGTGGCCGCGCGGGCCGGGTATCTCCTGGCCGCCCGGACGGCCGGCTTTCGCGTCGCCGGCTACTATTTCGAGTCGCGCGTAGCCGACTGCATCCGGCGCAACCGTGGCC
>DATGEF010000105.1:0-4968 GCA_035310405.1 Chloroflexia bacterium
CGCCGGCCTGACGAACTTCGGCTATCCGCTGAGCGAAGAGATACGCGAGGTCTCGCCCACCAACGGGCAGACCTATACCGTACAATATTTTGAGCGTGCCCGTTTTGAATATCACCCGGAGAACGCGGGCACGCCCTACGTCGTTTTATTAGGCCATTTGGGTACCGAAATGCTGGCGGCGCGCGGCTGCCGCTGACGCGGGGCTTCCGGGCCTCGGGCCGCGCCCCCTCACCCGCTGTCGTCGAGGAGTATGGCATGCAGACTTACGAAATCGCGCCGGACGAGTCGATGGAGACCCTGGTCCGCTCGTTGAGCCGGGCGGCCCGCAAAGACAAAGACATCGTGCTCATCGTGCCGGCGGGGGTCAACCCGTTCAATGGCGCTGAGAGCATCGCCAAGCTGAACGGGGTGTTGCGCGGTTACGATGCGCGGGTGCAGGTGCAGGCCGCCGACCCCCAGATCGTGAGTCTCTTCCGCAGCGCCGGGATGAACGCCGGCCCGCTCACGGCGGGCGCTCCGGCCGCCGGGGGTGGCGCCCCCGCCCCGGCGGCCGCGATGCCCGGACCGGCGGCGCCACCCCCGGCGGCCGCGCCGGCGGGCGGCCTGCCCGACGATATCGCCAACATGAATTTCGATTTTGCCGATGTCGGTACGCCGGCCCCCGCGGCGCGCCCGGCGCCGGCCGCCCCGGCGGCGCCCCCACGCGGCGGCTTTCTCTCGAAGCTCAAGGACCGCATGTCGCAGCCGGGGGCGCCCCTGCCCAACACGGCGCCGCCGCCGAGCCGCCCGCCCTATACGCCGGCCAACCCCGGCTGGCCGGCGCAGCCCGACTGGGCCAACGCCGCGCCGCCGGCCGCCCCGAGCGAGCCCAGCGCCGACGAGGCGATGGCCGGCCTGCTGGGGCTGGATATGAGCGCCCCGGCGGGCGGCGGCAGCGGGCTGGACGCGACCATGCCCGATTGGCTGCGCGATGCCCCGGCCGAGCCGGCCCCGCCGGCCGGCAACCGCGTCGTGGGCCGCCCGCCCGCCTCGAACCTGGACGTGACCATGCCATCCTGGCTTAGCGATACGGCGGGCGACCCGACGGCCGGGCCGCTGGATGTCCTGACCAGCCCCGACGCGGGCCTACCGTCCTGGCTTACCGCGGGGGACCCCGGGCCGGCGGCCGCCCCGCCCGCCGCCGGGGAGATGCCTGACTGGCTGCGCCGCTATGAGCCGGCGGCGGCCGGCACCCCGGCAGCGGCGCCGGCCGCGCCCCCGGCCCCGGCGGCGCCGCTGCCGGCCCCGGCCGCCCCCCCACCGGCCCCGGCGGCCATGCCGCCCTCGGCGGCCCCGGCCCCGGCGCGCGGGGGCTTCGACCTGAGTGCCATGGCCGGTCCCCAACAGACGGCCGAGACGATCGGGCAGGCCGTGCGCGCCGCGAACCTGGACGCGCGCACCCGCGCCCTGCTGTTGTTCGGCATGGCCCTCGTGCGCCTGGCCGGCGGCGAAGCCAATGCCGCCGCCATGGCCGCCCGCCAGGCGGGGTGCGGCCCGGAGGAGCTGCAGCTGGTCGTGGAAATGGCCCAGGCGCTCGGCGGCGGCCCTAGCGAGCGCCTGGGCCGCAAGATCCTGGGCGGGTAGCCTCCGACCCGGTGAACCATGCCGACCATGTCGGCCTCCTGCGCGGGGGCGTGGCACCGGGGGGAGTCTGGGCGGACCTCGGCTCGGGCACCGGGGCGTTTACCCTGGCGCTCGCCGACCTCCTGGGCCCCGCGGGGACGATCTATTCCGTCGACACCGATCGGGGCGCCCTGCGTGTGCAGGAGCAGGCCATGCACGCCCGCTTCCCGGCCACCCGGGTCCACTACTGGGTCGCCGATTTCACGCGTCCCCTCGATCTGCCGCCGCTCGACGGTGTCGTGATGGCCAACTCGCTCCATTTCCTGCGGCAGAAAGAGCCCGTGCTGGCGCGGATCTATGATTATCTCCGGCCGGGCGGGTGCCTGGTGCTGGTGGAATACAACGCCGACCGGGGCAACCTGTGGGTGCCGCATCCGCTGGCGTACGGCACCTGGGAGGCCCTGGCCCGCCGGCAGGGCTTCGTCGCGACCCGGCGGCTGGCGGCGGTGCCGAGCCGGTTTCTGGGCGAGATCTACGCCGCGGCCAGCGTCAAACCGGCCGGGCCGCCGGGGGCCGGCTAGTCGAGGGCGGCGCCGACGGCGACGAGCACTTTGCCGATGCGCCCGGGCTCGCCGAGGGCCGTGAGCGCGGCGGGGGCCTCGTCGAGCAGGTAGGTGCGCCAGATCGGGGCGCCGACCCGGCCGGCGGCCAGGGCGGTCAGCGCCGCAGCGAGGTCGCCCCGGCTGGCGCCGGTCGCGCCGATGATCTGCTGCTGGCGATTGTAGAGGCGGTTGAGGTCGAGCGTGACCTGGGGGCCGGTCAGCACCCCGCAGGTCGCGTAGCGGCCGCCCTGGGCGAGGGCGCCCGTGCTGAGGGGCCAGGTGGCGGCGCCCAGCGGGTCGAGGGCCACGTCGACCCCGTACCCGTCGCTCAGCTCCTGGATGCGGGCGGGGATGTCGTCTTTGTCGCGGTCGAGCACCTCGGCGGCGCCCCAGATGCGCAGGCGGGCGGCGGCCTCCGGGCCGCGGCCCAGAGCCCAGACGGTGGCGCCGCGCAGGGCGGCGAACTGCACCGCATAGGCACCCACTCCCCCGGTCGCCCCGACGACGAGCACGCGCTCCCCGGCCGCCACACCGGCCCGATCGACCAGGTGGTAGGCCGTGGCGCCGTCGACCCCGGCGCTGCAGGCCTGGTCGTCGGGCAGGTCGGGCGGGATGGCCACCAGGTTGCGGGCCGGAACCAGCGCGTATTCGGCGAAGCCGCCGGGTGTGAGCACGCCCCAAATGGGCGGGGTGGGCGCCGCGAGCATCGTCAGGCAATCGATCTCGCGCCCGCGCAGGCAGTTGGTACAGTGATCGCAGAACAGCCGGAAGGCGACGACCACCGGCTGCCCCAGCGCCAGGCCCGTGACGCCCGCGCCCAGCTCCTCGACGATGCCGGCCACTTCGGTGCCGGGCGTGTGCGGCAGCGAGAGCGCGGCAAAGCGGCCGCGCATCGTGCTCAGGTCAATGGGGTTGACGCCGCAATAGACCACGCGGACGAGGACGTCGCCGGCGCCTGGCTGCGGGCGCGCGATGTCGACCAGGGCCAGCTTTTCGACACCGCCAAATTCGGGATACTGCCAGGCTTTCACGCCCGCCTCCTGGGCCTAGTGGCCGTTGAGAATACCAGTCGTCGCCAGGGGGGTGGCCCGCCGCTTGTCGGCGATCGAGGCCAGGCGCGCCATCCAGCTGACGTGCTTGTTGAGCCGCGCCTGGGCCTTGATCGCCTCCGGCGCCGTCGGCTGGAGCCGGGGCACATCCCAGAAGTCCATCAGCACCGCGATCACGTACTTGTAAAACTCGCCCACGCCGTAATTCGCGTGCTGGCTGATGATCTCCAGGCGCGCTTTAAAATCGGGCATCAGGTAGCCCGGCATGCTGAAGCTCATCATGACGTCGGCGACCTCCTCGATCAGGTTCGGGGTGAGATCGAGGTGCGCCTTGACCGCGTCGCGGTAGAAGGTGTAATGGAGGGTCTCGTCCTTGGCGATGCGGCGCAAGATCAGGGCCAACTGGGGGTCTTCGTCGTCGGCGCGTTTCGCGACATTGATATAATAGGCCTGGGTGGAGAGCTCCTGGACGGCCGTGTAGACCATGCCGATGAAGGCGGTGACCTGGCCGGAGGAGACGTCTTTGGTGCTGGGCGTCCAGGCGTTGCGCACGACCGTTTTGCGCAGGCGGTGCAGCCGATCGGGGTCGCCGTTGCGGGTGACCAGCAGGTAGGTCTGCAAGACATCGGAGTGCTGATCTTCTTCGGACGTCCAGGTGCGCACAAAGTCCTGCATGACTTCGAGGGAGCCGCGGAAGATATCGGTCAGGCCGGCGGTGAACCAGGGGAGATTGACCTCGGTCAGCAGGGCGGTCTCGACGGCGATAAACAGCTCGGGGGAAATGGTGACTTGCTCAGGGGACCAGGGCTCGGTATTGAAATTGCGGCCCCGCTCCCAGGGGATCAGGGTGTGATAGCTCCAGTCGATCTTTTCCGTGCGCTCCAGATGGCGCTGATAGAGCTCTTTGAGCTTGCCTTCGAGCCGCTGATCCAGGCCGGTTAATTTCATGGCTGCTAGCTGTTCCTTTCCTGTCCTGCACCAGATCGTCGCCAATCGCCCCCCGGGGGAACGTGCCGCAGGGCGCCTGGTGGAGCGCGATTGCAATATTGATGCCCTGTTGATCGGCCGAGCAGAAGGCGCGCCGAGCGGGCTGAACAATAGGCTCTGGCCTCCCATTGTACCCGATGTGCCGGGTAAAGTCCAGCCCGCGCACCCCGTCGTGCGCGCCGGCTTGACGGGGGCCGGAGGCTGTGCTATCCTGAGGCGTGGACCCGGACGAGCGATCTGCGCCGGACAAGCTGCCGGCGGCGGCCATTTTGGCGCTGCTCGACGGCGCGCCGTTTGGCCGCCTGGCCACATATGCGCCCCCCGCGGACGGAGCCGGGGGCCGCTGCTACGTCGTGCCCCTGCAATTTCTGCACCGCGAGGGCCTGATCTACCTGATCACCACGCCGGGGCGCAAGCTGACCAACCTGCGGGCCGCGCCCGCCGCCGTCTGCTTTCAGCTCGATCTGACGGAGGGAGCGGGCTGGACCAGCGTCTGTGCCTGGGGCGACTATAGCGACGTCACGGACCTGCGGGAGCGTCTGAACGTGCTCGCGGCCTCCTTCAGCAAGTACCCCGACCGCACCACCAAGCAAGCGGCGGCCTGGCTCCGCCAGCACCGGCCGCGCTTTGGCCCCCCTGGCGGCGCGGCCGGGCGCGGCCTGGCGATCGGCCGCATCCGGGTGCGCAGCGCGAGTGGGCGGTCCTGGCCGGGGCTGCTGCTGTCGGCC
>DATGEF010000106.1:0-6316 GCA_035310405.1 Chloroflexia bacterium
GAGGCGGCCCCGACGAGGACCGAGTACGCGCCCGCGTGCTTCTGCGCGGTGGAGACGACCGGCGCCGGGTTGGTATCCTGGACCACCCAGGGCGCTAAGCTGCCCGTCTCAAACCCGCCGTTAACGATCCCGCTGCCGGTCACCTGGGTCGGGGTGTTGGTCGGCGGCACCGGGGTGTTGGTCGGCGGCACCGGGGTGTTGGTGGCGCCGGGCACGGGGGTGTTGGTCGGCGGCGGCACCGGCGTGTTGGTCGGCGGTGGCACCGGTGTGTTAGTCGCCGTCGGCGGGGTGCCGCCGCAGCTCGGGAACTTGAAGTTGCCGATGCGCGTGTGCCAGTTCGCCCCGGTCGCCGCGTAGTACTCCTGGGTGTACCAGAAGGTGCAGTCGTCCACCGGATCGACGGTCATATCGCTGTAATCGCCCCAGCGGTTGCCGCCGCCGTTCTGTGAGCCGCCGCCCGTGATCAGCGTGCTTTCGCCCTGGGTCAGTTGGCCCAGCGGGTCGCCCGCCAGCCGGCCCGCGATGCGGATCCCGGGATGGGTGGTGCTGCTGGAGGTGCTGTAGCCCAGGGCCAGGTCGCCGCTGGCGTCCATGGCCGCACTGCCCATCCAGCGCCAGTTGCTGTCGGGCTGGTAGGTGCTCTCCTGGAAGACCGTCTCGGGGCCGCTGGTCACGTTGCGCAACTCGAACCAGCGCACGCCGGTGACCCCGCCGCTGCTCACCGTGTAGTTGCCGACCACGGCCTCATGTCCGTCCGCGAACTTGCGGTAGGCCAGCCGGAACATCAGGCGGTCGCCGATGCCGTCCAGGCCTTCGCCGCCCGACTCGGGGACGCAGGCGCGGCCGGCGGTGCAGGCCGCGGTGAAGCCGGCCGCCGCCGGGCTGGCGAAGGTGGTCCAAGTCGAGTTAGCGGGCGTGGTGAAGTCGACATGGAAGTGGTAGGTGGTGTACTGCCCGCCGCCGGGCCAGGCCACGAAGCTCTCCGGGGCGCCGGCCGCGGGCAGGTTCGCGCCGTCCAGGTCCGCGGGCAGGAAGGGATTGGCCGTGCCGCCCAGCGGCGCGGTCGGGCTGACGAAGGTCGCACTCGTCCCGGCGAGCATGGCGCTGCGGTTAAAGGCGAACGGCTGCGGCCCCAGGAAGGTGCTGCCCGCGCTGTCGAAGACGTTCATGCTCATGTAATAGGCGTCGGGCCAGACGGACAGGTGGGGGTAATCGAAGAAGTTGCTGCCCAGGTGGAAGCCGTAGCGATTGTAGCTGCCTGTGGCGTCGCTGGTCGTCGACACGGCAACGCACTCGTCGGTGATCGGCGTGCCGCCGGTCGGGCTGGCGAACTCGGTGATCACCCAGCGGTTGGCGAGCTGGTCATAGAGCACGACCGGGTCGCCGAAGCCGCCCGTCTCGCAGGCGCCGCCGAACCCCGACCAGACACTCACAATCGAATTGGGGCCCAGCACGGAGGCGCCGGTGCTCTTATTAAACACCTGGTAGCCTTCGTTGACCATCTGCACGTATTGGGTGGCGCCGACCTCGCCGTCGGTATCGGGCGGGTGGCAGTTGCAGGACACACCCGGATAGGCGATGCCGTCGAAGTTGAGCACCGGGGCGGGCATGGCCAGCGGCGAGAGCGTGTGCTGCACCACGGTGTCCAGCACATCTTTGCGGCCCGAGATGATCAGGCGCGGGTTCTCGGGTGCTTCGTGCCGGACGCTGCTGGGCACGGGGCTAATGGGTATGTCGCGCAACGCGGGCGACGTGTCGTGATGATAATCCTGGCCGACGATCACGCCGGACCCTCCCGGCAGCGGGCCGGGGCCGGAGGGCAGCGCGGCGCGGGCGCTATCGGCGGTGTGCAGTTGCCAGCCGACCATGGCCAGCACCAGCAGCAGACAGAGGGCCACTACAAGCTTCAGACGATCGCGCGCGGGTGAAATCATCGTGCTTTTCCCTTCTCCCCAGCGAATGGGGCGGTGATGCCGCCGTCCGCGGCGTGCCGATGCGTCAAGATGCGCGGGGCGCCATGCTCCACGGGCGCCCGCCGTATTTTTGGCGATCCCACATGATCAGGCTCCTAGCTTACCGAACCTTATCGCCGATAATCCAGTAATACTATAGATCCGATCAACTGACAAAACCACTGACAAAATGGCATGGATTCCGCGCCGGCCAGCCTATAACTTACAACGGAAGCGTGCTTAGAGATAAATATTAGCAAAGATATACAAGAATTTGTCATTCTGAGCGCAGCGAAGAATCCATTGCCCCGCGGATCGGGTCGGGGACGGCGGGCAGCGGTCCCGATCGCAACGTCGGGGCCGCAGGTACACGCCCCAGCGGATTCTTCGCTGCGCTCAGAATGACAAATTTTATATTTTCTGATAATAAAATACATTACTTGGGCGTTAATGGGACTCCCTGCGCCAGGCCCGCCCCGATAGCCTCTGCCCAAAAGGGCCAGATCGTGCGTAACGCCACCCCGGTGCTACGCTATCTTGCTGGCCGGTGCCAGATGCCCTACAATGGAGGAGAGGTCTATAGCCCTGGGCGCCGGCCAGCGCCCTCCTGGAAAGGCATAAGTATGCGGCGGTTCTTGCTCCTGGCCCTCTGGCTCCTGACTCTCGTCCCGCTCGCCCCGGCGCCGGTCCACGCCGATGCGCCGAGCCGGACCTTCCCCGAGACGGGGAAAACCGTCAGCGGCCCCTTTTTGGACTACTGGACCCACCATGGCGGCCTGGCCCAGCAGGGCTACCCCCTCTCCTCCGAGTTCGTCGAGGTCAGCCCCACCGACGGCAAGCCCTATATGGTCCAGTACTTCGAGCGCGCCGTGTTCGAATACCACGCGGAGACGGCCCCCAACGACGTGCTCTTATCGCTGCTGGGCGTCTTCTTCTACCACCAGAAGTACCCGGCGGGCGCGCCGGCCCAGGTCCCCAATACGGCGCCCGGATCGGTCCTGTTCCCGCAGACCGGCCATCGCCTCGGCGGCCGCTTCCAGCAATACTGGACGGCGCACGGCGGCCTGGCCCAGCAGGGCTATCCCCTCTCGGACGAATTCACGGAGGTAAGCGCCGCCACCGGCCAGCCGTACACCGTGCAATACTTCGAGCGCGCCGTGTTCGAGTACCACCCCGAGAACCGGCCGCCGTATGATGTGCTCCTCTCCCGCCTGGGGGCGACCGAGCTCGCGGCGCACTATCCCACGGGCGCGCCCGCCGGGGGCGGGCTTTCGCTGGCCGCGCGCCTGGAGCTCTTCCAGAACGTCTGGCAGATCGTCCACGACGACTACATCTACACCGATTTCCGTGGCCTCGATTGGCCCGCCATCCACACAGCCTACCAGCCCCGCATCGCCGCCGCCCCGACCGACGCGGCGGTGTACGACACGCTGGCCGAGATGATCGAGAAGCTCAACGATGGCCATTCCGCCTTTATCAATCCCACCGAGGCGCAGGAAGACGACGCCATGCGCCAGGGGCAATTGCAGTTCTCCGGCATCGGCGTGCTGTCCCAGGACCTGGCCGGGAAAGTGCGCATCGTCTATGTCGTGCCCGGGGGGCCGGCCGATCAGGCCGGGCTGCGGGCCTTCGACGTCATCCAGGCGGTCAACGGGACGCCGCTGACGCGCGGCGCGGACGCGCCCCGCCTGATCCGCGGCCCCCCGGGCACCACGGTAACGCTGACAATCGCCACCCCGGGCCGGGCGCCCCGCGATGTCACGGTCACCCGGGAGCCGGTGACCTTCGCCTTGCACGCCACCGCGCGCCGCTGGCCGGGCACCAATATCGCCTACCTCGACCTGCCGACGTTTGATTCCTTCGGCATCGCCGGCGAAGCGGCCCAGGCCCTCAATCACCTGGCGGCGAGCGGGCCGCTGGATGGGGTCATCGTCGATCTCCGCGAAAACGGCGGCGGCTTGATCGACGAACTCGACAACATGCTGGGCCTGTTCGTCGACGGGGGCAATGGGGGCTATGACGTCACGCTGCAGGGCCGGGTGCCGGACGAGATCCCCAGCGGCCAGGTGCTGCCGGCGCTGCGCGGCAAGCCAATGGTGGTGCTGGTCAGCAGTGCCAGCGAGAGTGCCTCGGAGCGGTTCGCGGCCGTCCTGCAGGACGATCACCGGGCGACGATCCTGGGCACGACCACGGCGGGCAACACGGAGACGGTCTATCCCCATGACCTGCCCGGCGGCGCGCGCCTGATGCTGGCCGAGGCGACGTATCTGCGGACCGACGGCCACAGCAGCATCGAGGGCAAGGGCGTGGTGCCCGACATCGTCCTGGATGTGCCCTGGTATGAGTCGCCGCCCGATCAAGATCCGCAGGTGCTGGCCGCTGTCGCGCACATCGCGGGCAAGTAGGCCGGGCCTTAGCGGCCGCCCGTCTGGCGGCTGAGCAAGCCCAGCACCGGGACAATATGCTTTTTGCGCGAGAGGATCCCCGGCACCCGGACGGTGTGCGCGTCGATCGGCGCCACATTGAAGGCCGCCGCGACGGCCTCCGTCGGCCCATCCACGAGCAGCGTGGTGCATTCACCCACGATGTCGATCACAGCGAACAGAACCGCCGCATAGCCGTGCGTCCGCTGCTGCGCGAGCGCCGCCCGCAACTCGTCCTGCCGCGCCAGCACGGCGTCCCCGTGCGTCGTCTCGATGGTGCCGATACCGAACTGGTGGCCATCCACGCTGAACTCTTTGAAATCGGCCAGCAGCAGCTGCTCGGCGGTCCGGTTGGAGACATCCGAGGCGATATTCAGGATCTGCGTGCCCAGCTCCTCCATGTCGACGCCGGCCTGCGTGGCCAGCTCGGCGGCCAGCCGCCGATCCTCCGGCGTCGTCGTCGGCCCGTGGAACAGGAGGGTGTCGGCCAGGATGCCGCTGAGCAAGACCCCGGCGATCGGCGGCGGCACGGGCAGCTGGGCCTCGGCGAAGAGCTTGGCCACGATCGTGCTCGTCGCCCCGACCGGCTCCAGGCGCATAAAAGGCGGAGTGCGCGTCTGGAAGTCGGCGACGCGGTGGTGATCGATCACGCCGACGACATCCGCTTCTTCGATGCCGGCCACCGCCTGGCCGCGTTCGTTGTGGTCCACCAACACCACGCGGCGCGGGACCATGCGCAGCAGGTTGCTGCGGCTGATCAGCCCGACCACTTCCCCCGCATGGCTGACCACCACGAGGGAGCGCACGGACCCGGTGCGCAGCGTCTCGCGCACATCTTCGACCAGGTCGTCGGGCTCGCAGGTTACGACCGTCTTGCGCATCACATGGCGCACCGCCGTGCTCAGGTGGATCAGGCGCACGGTGGTATAGGTGTGATGCGGCACGCTGATTACGGTCACCTGGTGCGTCCGGGCCAGCGCCAGGATCTCGGGCGTGACCGGATGATCCCCGGTGATGACCAGCGCGCCCACGCCGAACTCGATGGCCGCCCGCTGGGCATCCGTCCGATCGCCCATCACGAGCAGGATGCCCGGCGCGATGCGCTTGAGCATCGAGTCGATCTTCATCGCGCCGACCATAACCTGGTCGCGCAGCACCCGGCCCGGGGCCTCGACCAGCAACTGGCCGCCCAGGGCGCGGACCACGTTCTCCACGTTGAGGTGGACATGATCCAGCTGGTCGAGCTCCAGGCCCGAAATCAGGCTGCGCGCAAAGTCCTCGATCCCGGTTACCCCGCAGAGGTGCCCGGCGTCGTCGACCACGGGCACGGCGCGGATGGCCTGGCGCTGCAAAATCTGGCCCACCTCATACAGCGAGGTCTCTTCGTGGACGACCGTGGCCGGGCTGGTCATGACGTCGGCCACCCGCGGGCGCACATCGGTGACCAGCAGGGGCGGCGCGACGCCAAAGCGCTGTAAGACATACGCCGTTTCCCGGCGGACGTCGCCCTGGCGGGCGGCCACCACATCGCGTTGGCCCTGGGCCTGGAGCAGCGCCGTATAGCCGATGGCCGCGCAGATCGAGTCCGAATCGGGGTTTTTGTGGCCGAGGACATAGAGGGCCGCTGGCATACAAGGCCTCCTGTGCTGTATATTGGGCTGTGGCGTCTGGCTATATCTTAGCCAACGGGGGGGTCGCCGTCAAGCGCACTGAAAATGCAGAGAGACCTCTTATGGGCAGATATCGACTTACTACAATGGCAGCTGGCATCTTACTGCTGCTTGCTGCATGTGGGCAGCAAGGAAATGATGCTAGCAACACTCCAACAACTTCTCTAGCTTCTCTAACCACTTCCCCCTCTAGCCCCACGCCATTCATTTATATTACGCCCACGCCCCTTTTTGGTCTGCCTGGCCCTGCGACCTTAGAAGCAGAAAACGA
>DATGEF010000107.1:0-2666 GCA_035310405.1 Chloroflexia bacterium
CGACGCCGTTCGGCACCGTGATGACCCGCTCCGGGGCGATCCCGAGCTGTTCGATCACGTCGCGCCGGGTGGCTTCCGAGACGGCGACGACGCGGCTCGCCCGCCGGGCGGCGCCGGGCACCCGGCTGCACAGGTACGCCCGGTTGCCCGGGTCCACCACCTCAGGCAGCACCAGGAAGCTGAGATCATGGATCGTGATCACGGTGCGCGTGCCGGCGACCGGGGGCGCGATGTAGTCCGGGGCGTGCAAGACGTCGGCGCCGCCGATCAGCCAGTTGGCCGGCAGCGGCAGCCGCAGGCGGTGCCAGGCGATCCCCAGCTGGCGGGCCGAGGCCGGGAGCTCCCGCACCCGAACGTTAGGCCGCCGGGCCAGGTGCTGGGCCAGGTAGGCATATTCGGGGGTGTCGCGCGGCAGGCCCCGGCGGCCATAGAAGAGCGTGTACTGGTTATGCCGGTCGACGGTGGCCAGCGCGGTGACCAGCGAGCGGGTATAGCGGGCCACGCCGGCCCCCGGCCAGACCCCTGTGGTGTAGTCGACGGCGATGAGCAACGGTTTCCGCGCGGCGCGGCCTGGACTTGACATAAAATTACCAGGCGCCCGTTATTTGCGCCGCGAGATCAGGTAGACAATGAAGCCGCCGAGGACGATGCTCCAGTAGTTGATCAGGCGGTCGAGCAGGGCGATGCTGGCCGCGGTCGCCGGGTCGACTTTGAAGGTGACGAGCACGGCGATGACGGCGCCTTCCACCAACCCGATGCCGCCCGGAGTGAAGGGCAGTGTGGTGAGCAGTGAGCTGGCCAGGGCGATAAAGATGACCACCGGCAGGCTGATCAGGTGCCCCTGGTCCAGAGAGCGCACGACCCAGTAGAGCCGGGCACCTTCCATGAGCCAGATGATCGCCGTATAGCCGACAAGCAGCGGCAGGCTGCGGCGGCGGAAGCTTTGCAGCGTGCCGTGCTGGAAGCTGGTGAACATCGTGCGGAAGCGCTGCGGGATGTAGTGGAGCACACGGTCGCCCAGTACCCGCAAGGTGATCAGGCCGGCGATCAAGGCCACGATCAGCACCCCGCCGAGGCCGAGCACCTGCGTCACAATATCCGGCATATGGCCCTGCAAGGTCAGGAAGCCTGAGAGCAGCAGCAGCCCGAACAAGATGAAGAGATCGATCATCCGCTCCGCCAGGATCGTGCCGATCGTGCGCGAGAACGAGACGCCCGCATTTTGCTTGAGCAGATAGCTCCGGTAGGCATCGCCCAGCTTGGCCGGCACGACGCAGTTCACGAACCAGCTCAAGTAGATAATCTCGATCAGCCCGCCCAGGCGGGGCAGGGCCGGGTATTTGGCGTGGGTGAAGCCGACATTGGCGAGCAGCGCCTGCCAGCGGAGGCCCCGCAGCACGAAGGCGGCGTAGTAGACGCCAAAGCCCAGCAAAAAGAAGCCGAGGTTGGCCTGCCGCATCGTGGTCCACACTTTGCCCGGGTCCAGGTTGAGCCCTTTGAAAATAAAAGCGAACAAGGCGATGGCCAGCCCGAACGACAACAGGGTCCGCGGGTCGCGCAGCCGGTGTTCCAGCCAGGATTTGTCCTGAGATATGGCCTCCGCTTCGTCGGCGACCGCGGGGCTCTCGGCTTCGGCGGCCGCGCGGTCGGCGGGATCCGTCTCCGGGGGGTCGCCCGGGCGCGCCTCGTTTACTTCTGCGCGCTCGCGCAGCGATGTCCTTTCGTTAATCGGAGTTCTCCTTATCACGAGCCTGTATGCTAGCCTGGGCGCTAGCCGGCTCACTAGCCAGTATCGTGCGCCGATACCAGTCGACAAAACGCGGGATGCCTTCTTCCAGCCGCGTCTGGGGATCGTAGTCGAGCAACTGGCGCGCCACCGTGATATCGGCGCAGGTCAGCTTCGGGTCCGAGGCGGGATACGGTTGCGCCACGATGGTGGCCGCCTGCCCCAGGGTGGCTTCGATCACCGCGATCAGGTGGCGATTGGTTTCCGGGTGCGAGTTGCCCAGGTTGATCAGTTGGTAACCGAGGGGCCGGTAGGCGGCAGCCACGACCCCACTCACATTGTCGTCGATATACGTATAATCCCGGCCCTCGCTGCCGTCACCGAACAGAGTCAGCGGCCGGCCGTGGGCGATCGCATCGGTGAACAGGTAGACGGCCATGTCCGGCCGGCCGCGGGCCCCATACACGGTGAAAAAGCGTAAGACGTTGACGTTGAGGCCGTAGAGGTGGTGGAAGGTGTAGGCCATGACCTCCATGGCTTTCTTGGTCGCCGCATAGGGGGAGGCGGGGCGATCGGTGCGCGCCCCTTCCTGAAAAGGGACCGTCGCATCCTTGCCATAGACCGAAGATGACGACGCCAGGGCCACCACTTCCACATGGTGGCGCACGGCGGCCTGCAACAGATAGAGGGTGCCTTTTTCGTTGACGTCCAGGTAGAGCTCGGGCCGGTGGACCGAGAAGCGCGGCCCGGCCATGGCGGCCAGGTGGATAATCCGGGTAATCGGATCCTGGCGGGCGAAGCCGGCGAACACGGCTTCCACGGCCCCCTCGTCGCGCAGGTCGATCTCGGCCAGCAGAAAGCGGGGGTGGGTTTGCGCCGCGGCCAGGTTGGCGTGCTTGCGGGCGGGGGCATAGTAGTCGTTGAAGTTGTCGATGGCGAT
>DATGEF010000108.1:0-2789 GCA_035310405.1 Chloroflexia bacterium
AGCGGGGCAAAGGCGGTGACGACCACATCCTCCCCGACCTGGATATACCAGACCGCCTCGCCCGTCACCTGCACCCGCGCCCCCAGGTACTGCCCCCGCCGGCCAAACTCGACCCCCTGCGCGGCGAGGGCGGGCACGGCCCGCGATGAATCGTAAAACGGCACCGGCAGCGCGGGCCGTCCGGCCAGGTGCTTGAGCCACTGCGCGGTGTAGTAGCGCCGCGTGGCGGCCTCGCCCTGGCGCAGCACCTCCCAGAGGTCGCCCGGCGGGACAAACGGGCGCACCTGTTCCAGGAGGATCGGGCTGTATTCGAGATCGTCGTCCTCCGGCACCTCGACGCGGCCGACGCTGAAGGTGCCCTGCGCCTGGCGGCCCGGCAGATCGACGAAGAACTCCCACAGGCCCGCCTGGCCGGCCCCATCTAGGTCTTCCCCGCTGGTGATCAGCACCAGGCGCGCGTCGGGATCATACTGCGTCGCCGCCGGCCAGGCTTCGCGGAAGGCCGCCTGCGCCGTCAGCGGCACGGCGAGATCCCGGAGCGGGGTGCGGCGCTCGCGCGGCTCCGTCAGCACTAAGCGCCCGCCCGGCGCCGGAAAACCCCGCCCAGCACGGCCAGCGCGGCGGCCAGGGCCAGCAGGGCGCCCAGGGTAGGCGCGGCCGGCGCGCCGGTGCTGGGCATGCCCGGGACGGGACCTGGCTCCGGCATGGTCAGCGTGTAGAGCAACAAGGTCACCGCGCTTTCGGCCTGGGGCGCGCCCGCGTTGTTCTCCACCGGGTAGACCCGGGTGATCAGGCGGACCACGGGCCCGCCACCGGCCGGCGCGACATAAAACTCGCGATCGACCGAGTCGCCCAGGAACCAGTCGATCTGGTAGACGGCACGGTTGGCGAGGTGGAAGAAGGTCGTCGCCAGGGGCGGGGGGTCCAGCACGCCCGCGCGCGCCCGGTCCGCCGTTTCCTGCGCCACCTGGGCGGCGCCCCACGCGTCCAGCGGGCCGGTGACCGGCTGCGGCAGGCGGGTGATCGCGACCTGGTAGTCCGGGCCCTGGAACAGAGGATTGTGCAGATCGGGACCGACGAGCAGCAGCTGGGTCGTGTGCCCTTGGAGCTGGACGGTGGCATCCGCGGGATACTCAAAGCGGACGCCGGCGTCCGCGTACACCCGGTGCGCCCCCGGGATGCGGGCGAGGGCGGCGGCGCCGGCGGCGCCCGTGTAGGGATTGCTGTCGTCAGCCGTGCTCTGGGCCTGCGCCGGCGCCGCCGCCCCCACCAGGAGGCCCACCCCGAGCATCCCCGCGCCTAGCCCCCGAATCCATCGTGTGCGCATCAACATAGGATCTCCTTTACCCCTTGGACCACCGGGTGATTTTATAGCTGGCCTCCCCAGTATAGCATGGCACAGATCAGAAAGCGATCCGCAGGGTGCTTGGGGGTGCTCGGCAAGATTTTGCATCCCGGCGGGGCAGCGGGCGGGGGCCGGGAGCCGGGGACCGCGTAGGGGCGAGGCATGCCTCGCCCGTGGGGGGGCGCGGATCGGCTGGTCCGTAGCGGCTCCCCCGCTGAGTTGCCAGGCGTTATAGATGAACGCTCCCCACCGCGGGCGAGGCATGCCTCGCCCCTACAGCGCGTGATCACGCCCCCGCGCGGCGAGGAGAGTCCTGGGTCGCCGGTGCAAAATCCTGCCGAGCACCCGGTGCTTGGCCGCTTTTTGCACTCAGGCTTTCCACTCAGGACTTTCCACTCAGGACTTGGCACTCAGACGGCGCCCTGCGCGGCGACAAAGGCCGCGATCGTCGCCGCCTGCTCCACCGGCGTGCGGCAGCCCGGGCAGCGGATCGCCGGCCGCGCGCCGACCGGGCCGCTGCTCGTGCGCAGCCAGCGTATGCCGCGGCAGATCGGGCAGGTGACGCCCGCGCAGGACTCGCAGGGCGTCTCCTCCGGCCCGCGCCGCCCCTCCCCCCCGCAGGTCAGGCAGGCCAGCCGCACCAGGGCCTCATCCGGCATCCCGACGAGGTGCGAGTAAACCGGCGTCTGTCTCGCGGTTGAGCGGGATGGACTCGGGGCCGATCCCTGCCGCCTCGCGCTCACTCGCCCACCCGCTCAGCAACGGCGTCGTCACCGTGAATAAATCGATCGCAGCGGGCGCGGGCGCACACACACTCTCTGGAGTCTCTGTGTTACTCTTTGACGTAGTCGCTGACGTAGTCTCTGGTAATGCTGGTTCAAATCCGGCACATGGTCTGCCGTTTTCGGCACCTGGCCTGCTGGTTTCGGCAGAGGATCGTCCATTCTGAACAGACCTGGTGTTGGTTTCGGCAGAGGAGCGTCCATTTTGAACAGACCTGGTGTCGTTTTCGGCAGAGGAGCGTCCATTCTGAACAGACCTGGTGTCGTTTTCGACAGGCCGGCTGCTGTTTTCAGCAGGCGGGCTGCCGGTTTCGACAGGCGGGCTGCTGGTTTCAACAGGCCGGGTGCTGTTTTCAGCAGGCGGGCTGCCGGTTGCGGCAGGCCCGAGCGGCACGCCGAGCGCGGCCACCGCTGCATAGTCGACGGTATACCAGAGGGTGCGGTCCTTCGGCCGCGCATTGTAGTTCGCCGTGCGGATCAGGCCCTGCGCCCGCAGGCTCAGCAAGACCCGGCGTAGCGTGGACAAGCTCCAAAAGGGCATCTGCACCAGCCACTCGGCGTGAGAGTTTCTGTTGTAAATCTGCTCCTTATAGCACACCTGGGCCGATAATGCAAGCCTTTTACCCACCAATTTACAACGAGTTTTGAGGAATAGTAGCAAA
>DATGEF010000109.1:0-20075 GCA_035310405.1 Chloroflexia bacterium
CGGCTCCACGCGCGCGCCAGGCGCTGCTTGATTCGGTCGCGGCTCACTCCGTGGCGATCGGCGAGCTGCTGTAGCGTCTCCGGCTCCCCCATGGCCGGCCCCCACAGCGCGTAGCGCCCAAGCATCACCGCGCGGTCGACGGGATCTTTGACGGCCTCGTCGATGGCGCGAACGAAGTAATCCCGAAACGTGGGGTCCTGCAACTGGGGCAGGAGATCTTTCGGCGCCGGCGGCCAGGTGGCTGGCAACGTGAGCGCCAAAGTCGCAGAGGTAACCATGCCAAAAACTCCCTTCGTGCGCGGCCCTTAACGGGCAGTCTTCCCGGGTGCGATTACGCGCACATAAGGACCAATCGGGCGGGCCACGAGCCCCGCTTGCAGGGCCTGGAGCGTCAGATCGATCACGACCTCGAGGACCTCACTCCAGTTCGCCGTGTAGCCTGCCTTGCGCATCCAGGTCTGGATCCACGCCAACCCGACGACGGTTGACCCGCCGACCCAGATATCCTGGGCCCGCCCCCGCCGCTGCGGATCGGCCAGCACGGCCGGCTCCAGGTCGACCAGCGGTGGAGGAGTAACCAGCCCCGTGAAGGTAAAATGCAGCCCCTGGCGGCGCACCAGGCCCAGCTCAACGACCTCAATAGCGATCTGTGTGATCACGCGCAGCAGCTCCGGCCGATCATAGCTGAGTTGCCAGTGGGTTTGCATCCATTGGTCAATCTCGCGCAGGCCACCCAACGAGCGATCGCGCAAGGTCGTCGACAGCGCTTTTGGCCGCGCCGACTCGCCTCCTTGATTGGTCATCGGCTCCCCCCCTCAAATTATAGCCGATCCCCCGTGGTTGTGCAAGAGTTTGGCGGAGAAATCACAGCATATTAGGCGGGAAATAACAGGCTAAAGTCTTGCTATTTCCCGGAAAGGAGGATATAATAGAGGTATAGACTGGGAGTCGGCCCAGAAGGCCGGCGATGCAACTCTCGCTCCGCCGGAGCGATCCGCGGGGTCCGCGACCCCGCATAGAGGTGCCAGGTGGACAGTGTAGCGTCTCGCTATCGCGCGGGGCAACAAGTCGAACTCTGCGCCAGGCTCGGACCCTTCGGGCGCGGGCAGATCGTGGAGATCCGGGCCGCCTGGCAGCTTCCTTCAACCGCTGAACTGATTTACGTGCTGGGCGCGGCTGGCGAACAAACCGTCGCCGGCACCGGCGTCTTCGGTGCGCGCCAGCTCGAACTGCCAAACCTGGAGGTAAAAACTATGCACCCGCAAAACGAGGGCGTGGCCGCCGACGGCGATGCCCGCCTGTCGATCAAGAGCTTTTCCGCTGCCCTGCCGGTCCTGCAGGGGGCTGGCTATCAAGTAGTCCAGAGCTCCCAGCCGAAGTGCTGGGATGTGACGGGTCCCAACGGAGGTGTTAACACCCTCAACAAAGGCGATGTTATCAAGCTGGCGCGCGAAGTGGCCGCCCAGGCCACCCCAGCGCCGGCGGATTTGCCGGCAAATCCGGCCCCGGCCGCCACCGCGAAGCCGGCAGCCGTAGCGCTACCTACGGAGGAGACCAGCACCGCGGACGGGCCGATCGTCAGCGCGGCCGCACGCGGCGCGACCTTGGGGCGAATCCAGGCGCCGGCCTGGCCGGTGGAGGGCGCACCACTAACGGCGAAGGCCTCCGACTTCGCCCTGGGGCAGCTCGCTGACATCCCATTAGACTTAATCGACCCCGACCCGGACAACGAACGGGAAATCACCCCGGCGAGCTTGACGGAGTTGCAGCTCAGTATCGCGGAGCATGGTCAGACTGACCCCATCCAGGTCTACCGACAGCCGGACAACGACCGGTTTATGAACCGCACCGGGCACCGCCGGTGCGAGGCGCTGCGCCTGCTGGGGCGCCAGACCGTGCGCGCCATCCCCGAGCCGCCGACGGGGGACGAGGTGCAGAGAATCTTGAACCGCATTCTCAGCAACCACCACCAGGAAAAGCTCGACCCGATTAGGCTGGCCCGGAGCCTCAAGGGCCTGCTGGCCACCCAGCGGATCACCCAGGAGGAGTTAGGCAAGCGCTTTGGCCATGACCAATCCTGGATCGCCAACCTCTGCCGGCTGCTCGAGCTACCACTGCAGGTTCAGGAGCTGGTCAGCCGGCGCCAGATCTCTCCCGGCCACTGCATCTACCTGCTGCGGATTACCCAACCCGAGTTGGACTGGAGCGGTCGAGAAACGGCCACGGCCACCCAAGCCCAAATTCGCTTTGCCGAACAGACGGCCAGAGATGGCGACGGTGTCCGGACCCTGGAATACCGTGTCCAGAGCTACCTGCAGCAACAGGCCTCCTATCAGCGGACGAAAGTCCACCTGGCGGAAGAAGCCAAGCGCAAAGCCGCCGAGCAGCAGCATCTCGAGGAGGTAAAGCGGACCGCCGCGACTGCGGGCAAAACCGTGCGCCAAGCGGTCGCCGACGATAAAACTGCGCAGGCGGCAGAAGAAGCACGCCGGGTGCAGGAAGCTAAGACGCGCGAACAGGCCCGCCGGGACGCGCGCAAGCAGTGTGTCAACGAATTGCTGGATCAGGCGCTCGGTTACGCACCCGAGACCCCGCCGTCCCTTGAACTGCTGCGCCTGGCCACCATCATACTGCTGGACGGCGCCGATTTGGCAGACAAGTTGGAGCACGAAATAACGACGTCTATCGAAGCCGCCACTGACCTGTTTACCCTGCTGCGGTTGATGGGCCGGATTGCCCGCAACGCGCTCCGCCCCGACAATTACGAACTCAGGACGGTGGATGGCCCGTACAAAGTCAAACGCTGGGCCGAGCAACGCTACTATCTCAACGCGGCCATCGCCGATGCGCTCATCGCTGAGAAGCTAATCATGGGCCGCACGTACACCACCTTGATGAGCGAAGCGACCCGGCGCCCGCAGGGGCTGACCCTTGAAGCACAACGCGCGGAGGCGCCATGGAAGGTCCCGCTGACGCCAACCCAGGTCGACGAACTCCGCTACCGGCTCGAAGAAGATCCCGATCAACAACAGGTCGAGCTGGGGCCCCTCGTGGGCGCCGGGGTTGCGGCCAACCAGCGCCCGTGGGCGCATCTGGAATCACCCGACCTAACCGGGCTTACCGGCCACGCCCGCCCGCGCGCGATTACGCCGGGAACGGCGGCACCGGCCAGCACCGCGCCGATCCCCACCGCCGAGACCGCAAGCGCCGGCGAGCGGGCAGACGACCAGACGGAGGGGGCACCGCCCCCCTTTACGGATCTAACAACAAGCGCGAGCGCCACCGCGGGCGACCAGGCCGCCGAGCAGACCGACGAAATGCCGCTGGCCAGTTAGCGGCGGGGGCGGCCCCCAACTTACCCCGGCCATCGCGCTCACCGCGGTGGCCGGGGAGAAGGGAGAGAGCATTGAAGAAAACCTACGACGGGGGGTACGCATACACCGGCTACCACGGCTGCGCTTCGCGCTGCCACCTGCGTGTCTACCGGGCCGGCCCGCGCGTAGTCGTGATCGCGACCGAGATCGAGGATAATGCAGGGACAAGTGTTACTAACGTCGCCGAGCGCCTGGCTTATGACATCTGGCAGCGAGCGGGCCGGCCGGCCGAGTTTGCGTGGATCGAGCATTACCCGGCCCGGCCGGGTGGGCTGATCCCCCAAGAGAGTTGGCAGCTGGTAAGTTTCAAGCGGCGGGCCGACGGGGAGTTCTACGAGCCCAAGTGGCGATCCGTCGCGGGGAAAACGGTGGAGGAACTGCTTGCCACGGCGGATGGAATGGCGTGGCCAGCCGCGTGGCAGAGCCTGCCGCAGGCGGGGCTGACACTCGACTGCACCCGGTGCGGCGAGCCGCTGGGGATCGGCGCAGTGCTGGCCGGCACGCGCTTCTGCGCGACCTGCCGGGAGCGCGGCCTAGGCAACCTGGCCGGCCCGGCGCCGCAAGACGAGGAGGGCAAAACGTGAGTACCACCGATAAACCAGAGCGACCCAAGCGCAAAGTGCGCGCCGGCGATCAGGCGCTGGCCCTGCCTGCCGACGACGCCTACAACCAGGTGCTCGACGACATCCGCGCCATCATCCAGGAAGGCCATGGGCGGGCGCTGGCGGCCATCAATAAGGAGATGGTCCAAACCTATTGGCGCATCGGCCAGCGTATTGTACAAGAGGAGCAGCGCGGGTCCGGCCGCGCTGCTTATGGGGAGCAACTGCTGATCCGGCTGGGTCGCGTTCTCGAGCAGGAGTTCGGCCGGGGTTTCGCGGAGCGCAGTTTAAGCAATATGCGGCAGTTCTACCAGGCATATCCAATTTGGTCCGCAGTGCGGACCGAATTAGGCTGGACTCATTATCGCACCTTGATGCGCTTACCGGACGAGAAGCGCGAATTCTACGGCCGACTGGCCATTACCGGGCATTGGAGCTCCCGCCAACTGGAGAAACAGATCCAGTCCATGCTGTATGAGCGCGTGGGGCGGGCCCAAGATCCTATGGCGTTAATCGCCGGACTGCCGGAGGGGCAAGCCGAACTGCTCACCAGGGGCGAGATCTGGAAGGATCCCTATATCTTAGACTTTCTGGGCTTGGCCGATACCTACTCCGAGCGCGATCTCGAGGAGGCGATCATCCGCAACATCGAGCGATTCTTGTTGGAGCTGGGGCCAGATTTCTGTTTCCGCGCCCGGCAGCGGCGAGTCCAAGTCGGCGGCGAAGATTTTTATATCGACCTCGTCTTCTACCACCGCCAACTGCGGTGCCTGGTGCTGGTCGACCTCAAGATTGGGGCCTTCACACCGGCCGATGCGGCCCAAATGCAGATCTATCTGGAGTGGTCTGATCGCCATGATCGTCATGATGGCGAGGAAGCTCCTATTGGCCTTATTCTCTGTAGTTCACAGAACGAGCAGGTCGTAGAGCTGTTGCTCTCCAGCCAGAAGCACCAGATGCGCGTGGCGCAATACGTGTTGGTCGACGACCTGGCGGCGATCAAGAAACGCATGGCCGAGATCTCCGCCGCCTTTGGTCAACTCCAGGCGCAGCAGCCACCGGAGCCGCCGGAGTCGCCCGCGGAGGAAGAACAGTAGTTGGCCCATCACGGGCCAACAACGGCGATGGGCGTGTAAACTGCACGCCCGTCGGAGGCCCGAGCAGGCCAATGGGCGTGTAATTTACACGCCCGTCGATGAGGGGAGCCATGACCGACCAGATCCAACCAGCAGAAGACGCGGACCTTGACGATGCCACTCCTGTCGCCATGGAAATCGCACTCGACCAACGGATGATCCCATTCCTGGATGCCGAGTTGATCGCCGCGCTGACGACACAAGGCGATATCTACATCAATTTGCCGGGGATGTGCCGCGCCCTGGGCCTCGACTCCCGGGGGCAGCTACAGCGTATCCGCCGGCGGGATGTGCTAGAACGCGGCCTCCGCCGGATCCCCCTGGAAACTCCCAAGCGCGGCCGCCAACTGACCTATTGCCTGCGCGTAGACAAACTCGGTTTATGGCTGGGGGGGATGGAAACCAAGAGTCTCGATGCCGGCTTCCGCGACAAAATTATCGCCTATCAAGAGGAGCTGGCACCAATCGCCACCCGCCTGTTCTTACGGCTCGCCGGTGGCCAGGTGCCGAGTGCCCTGGCCACAACTCCCGATCCCCGCTTGGTCGAGCTAGCCGAGCAGCATCAAGCCGCCCTGGATGTGGCCCAGCTGATACGGGAGCATATGGACGCCTTGATCGCGGCGACCAATGCGATTGGCGACCTGGGGGTGCGTCTGGACGAGACCGTTGGCGCATTGGGCGCGCTCGCCGGCCAGCAGCAGGCTATCAGCGGACAGCAGCAAGTCCTGGCCAATCAACTGGCGCTCACCAACAGCCGGGTCAACACGATCGACGAGCGTACCGCCCAACTTTCCCCCCAGCACAAGCGCCAGGTGCGGGATATGGTCGAGCAGATCGTGCGCGCGACCAAGGGCCTGCCCGCCCCCCTGACCTACAGCCGAATTTACGGCAGGCTAAAATATCGCTTCCAAGTCGCGTCCTATGCCGAGATCGCCGACGAAGCTTTTGAGACGGTAATGCAATATCTGAAAGACATACTCCGGGCGGCCACCAGTGGCCAGGCGCCCCAGCAAGACCCGCTCTTCTGAGCAGGGGCATAATGTGGCGCGAGCGAGGCGAGATGCTCGAAACGCGATCCGAACGATATCACTACCAAGGCGGCGTAGGTTTTGCGTCGTGGTGCTACCTGCAGGTCTACCGCGGCGCCGGCGACGACGTCGTAGTGGTTGTGTGCTCGGAGGATCCGCAAAACCCCGGCACCGCGATCACGAACTGGGCCGAGCACCTAGCTTACGCCATCTGGCGCGAGGAAGGGCAGCCGCGTTACTTCTGCTGGATCGAGCACTACCCAGAGTCAACGCACCCCGGCGACGAGGCGACCTGCGACCTGGTCCAATTCCGCCGGCGCGCCGGCGGGGAGTTTTATGACCCGCAGTGGCAGCACGTCGGCTGCGCGGCGGCCGAGAAGCTGACCCAGCAGGAAGACCTGACCGCATTGCCGGAGCACTGGCGCAGCATCGCGCCCCCCAGCCCGTGGCTGAATTGCCGACGCTGCGGCCAGGACCTGGGCGCCGGCGAGGTCCTGGCCGGCGCGGGGCTATGTACGAGCTGCCAACAACAAGCAGCCAGACGCGGGGGTGTATAGGAGGGAAATCCCCGTATAGTCTAACCCCGACGTTCGTGCAACGAGGGGCAAAGTAAGATGCTTGTAGTATCAAGTGCTGGAAGCCGAACAGGGGTGAGAGGATGGCAGACCATCAGTTAAGCGCGGTCGCGGCCGGCTATCGGTGCGCGACGTGCGGCTGGAGCTGGAAATACACGCCGTCCGATTGGTGCCCCGGGGTGCCGCGCTATATCGTGGCCACCACCCCACCCAATCTCAAAACCCGGACGGAGCTGCGCGCGCTGGGGCGCAATCCCGGCGGCCCGGCGCGGGCGTGCCGCTATCGCGTGAGTTATCACGAATGGATCTCGCTCTACGACCTGGGCGAGGCCATCGCGCGACGCACCTGCAGCCCGGCGCAGCTGGCCGCGCTGGCAAAAGCCCGGGCGGCGATCGAGGAGGCGAAACGCGCCGCCGATGAGGCGGAACATCTGGCCAAAGTCGCGCGCTGGCTCGCCAAGCGCGCCCGCCGGGCCGCCGACAAAGCGGCCGCGGCCGCCTGGGCACGCGAGCTCCTGGCCGCGACGGACTGGGCAATCCTAGACCTGGAGACGACGGGGTTGGATCCCCAAGCCGACCGCATTGTCCAGATCGGCGTCCTGCTGCCCGGCGGGGTCAGCGGCCTGGAGAGCCTGGTCAACCCGGGCATCCCGATTCCCCAGGCGGCGACCGCGATCCACGGAATCACCGACGATCAGGTCGCCGATGCGCCCGGCTTCGGCGACCTCTATCCCCAGCTCTGCGCTATCCTGGCCGGCCGGCAGGTGGTGATCTACAACGCCTCGTTTGATTGGCCTTTTATCGAGGCGGCCTGTGCCCGGCTTGGTGCGCCGCCGCCGGCAGTGGCGGACACGCTCTGCGCGATGCTGGCGTATGCGGCCTGGGTCAACGAGGTGCGCTCGTCGGGAGGTTACCGTTGGCAGCGGTTGCCGGCGGGCGACCATACCGCCCTGGGCGATTGCCGGGCCACACTGCGGGTGATCGGCTGGATGGCCGAACCCCAAGCGGCCGTAGTCGAGGAGGAGGGGGACGTAAACGATGATCAAGCTGCGATTGATTTGCAATGATCCCGCCGAGTTAGAGCAGGGCCTGGCCCTCGTGCGCGAACGGCTGGGCGAGCACGTGATCCTGGAGGCCCTGCGACCCGGCCGGCGGGATCACCTGGTCTATGGACAACTACAGCTTAGGCCCGGCGCGCCGGTAAAGATCCTGGTCGACGGGCAGCCCGGCACTGGCGCAATGCCCAGGGTGCGGTCAGTGGGACCCGGCCTCGGCCGGTGACCCCCTCTGTGGCTCATGCGGCCGAGGGTTCCCAAAACCGGAGCGCTGTGCCGGCGGTCAATACCTTACGCGGTGAACTGCTTGGTGCATCACCAGATCACCAACACCTTCTACACCAAGTGGCCAGCTACGCCCCCTCGCCGGTTATTCTTTTGGAGGAACTACACATTGAGGACAGCAAAGGATGTGGTCGCCCATCTTCGGGCGTGTCAGGCGCTAGCAAACAAGTTCGGCGAGCAGGGCTATAAAATGGCCGTGACGCCCACAGAACAGGCCTTGCTCGACGAGTTACGCCTGATCCGGGATGAGGGTTGGTTCGAGGGCGAGAGCGAGTGCCAGACGGACGAGCTACGACGAGCGGCCGGGTTGCGCCGCAGCGACCTTTCAATGCTGCTGGGCCGGCTGCACCACGACGACGTGCTCGCCGATCCGACTATGGCCATCCTGGAGACCATGGCCTACTTCAAGAAGACGCGGAATAACGCACGCGAGAGCTAACGGAGGAGTCTATGGATCGGCCATTCGTACCCCCCGAGCCGACGGCACCACGCTGGCGGCTGCTCGTCTCGTGCTATCAGGGTGTAGATTGCATAGCGCTAGGGCACCTTCTGGTATAATCAGACAGGGAATCCCGGAGAGAAGCATATGAACGCCCAGGATACAATCCGGCAACTGAGCTTGATTCGCTACTTGTTTACGCAGGCGCGTGATCAGATCTGCCAGCCGTACCCCCAATCGATCGCCGCGATCTTAACTCTGCACGACTGTGTTGAATTGTTCCTGGATCTCGCTTCGCAGCAGCCAGGTGTCATCTTTAACATTAACAAGCCTCAGCCCAACTTTTTGGACTACTGGCAAATGCAGTTACCGCAAGGTGGTAACCTGACGCAGAAAACCAATATGGACAAGCTCAACCGTGTTCGGGTGAACTTCAAACACGCCGGTATTTGGCCCGCAGGCCAGGAACTCGATCCGCTGTTCACTAGGGTCTCCGATTTTCTCGAAGAGAACACGCCGGTGGTTTTTGGCCGCGACTTCAATTCCTTTTCGATGGTCGATCTAGTCGAGTTGCCTTCTAGTCGACAGCAGCTTCAACAGGCTGAGGCTTTTCTCAAAGCGGAGCAGATAACCGCGGCGATGGATGCCATCGCCTATGCCTTCGAGGACCTGATCCTAGATCGTCGTCGGAAGGAACAGGAGCACGCGCGCCAGCGGCCCATATTAGAGGAGTACTTGGTAAGGGAGGCTCTAAAGGAGCAGGATAAGTTCCGTAATGCCGCCTGGCCGGATCTGCAGATTATCGGATGGGGCCTCGACTATCCACGCTATTTACACTTCCAGGCGATCAGCCCGGAAATCACGTGGACCGATGAGGACAACCGGCGCGCCATCCCATGGCGTTCTGATTCTCCTTCCGTCGAGGAGGGCAAGTTCTGCTTCAATTTCGTTATCGACAGCGCTTTGCGCCTGCAGAGCTTGCCCACCTATTGACATCATGCCCCCCTCGTCGGTTATTCCAAGCAGATTTGCCGGCAAACGGGCTGGCGAGGCTGGGCTATCAGTTTCGTCAAGCCGGAGGAGCTGGCCATTATCGGTCGCGGCCTGCGGGCGAGCCGCCAATATGACCGCTACCAGGCCTCGCTTAACTTTTATGCTAATTTAGGGGCAAAAGCAACATTTCTGATTCTAAGCGCAAAGTAGGCAGGATCGAAGGATACTTCTGAACCGCATCCTAAGCCCTTCTTGACTGCCCGAAAGGGGGTGTGCTAGAATGCGCTGACTTGACGCCGTGCCTAGACCCCAGGCTGCTACAGGACTGTGAATGCGCGTGCTTGATCCGAATCCGAGACCAGAGGCGACACAGGATACATCGGGGAGCACCCTCCTCGACCACGCGAGCTTGCCGGTGGAGGACCTGGCCAGGCTCGCCATGCGGGAAGCCATCCGACCGAGGCCGATCTACCAAGCGCACAGGTGGTTCGCGCGGCGCTTCGGCTCTGCGTTCCGGGCGCTACTCACCGCTGCAGCCCTGGCCCCCGGCCAGGACTTCTGGGATGCCTACTACGCAGGAGTCAACTGGCGAGGCCGGACCGTGCTCGATCCCTTTGTCGGCGGCGGCACGTCGATGGTCGAGGCCACGCGCCTCGGCGCGACCGTGATCGGGGGCGACGTTGACGCGGTGGCGTGTGCGATCACTCGGTTTGAGACTCGGGCCCGGGAACTGCCCGACCTGTCCCCCACCCTGTCTGAATTGAAGCGTACCGTCGGTATGCGTCTAGCGCCCTACTACCGGTCGATCGACGACGCAGGTGTGCCCGTGGACGTCCTGCACTTCTTCTGGGTGCAGGTGGTCGACTGCCGGGGCTGTGGCCGCACAATCGAAGTGCATCCTCACCACCAACTGGCCTACCAGGCCGAGGGCACCTACCAATGGGCCTTCTGCCGCCACTGCCACGGCATCCAGCGCCTGCCACGCATTGCCACGATGCTGCACTGCGCTGGCTGCGACCTGGACACCGAGATCGGCGCCGGGTGCGTGCATTACGGGCGGCTTACATGCCCGCATTGTAGGCAGCAGGAACGCCTGATCGACGTGGCGGCCCGCACGGGCCGGCCGCCGGATTGGCGGCTCTTCGCCCTCGAGGTCGTCCACGCCTGGCCAAGTCGGCGTGCGATCCCGCTGGCTGAGCGCGCCTTCCAGCCGGCCCGTGCGGCAGACCAGGAGCTGCTGGTGCAGGCCGCTCAGGCCCTGGACGAGCGCACGCGCCCCGATGGGGAGATTGCCTGGATCCCCGAGCGGCGGATCCCTACCGAGAACCGCTTCGACGGTCGCCTACCGGCCTACGGGTACACGCATTACCGCGACCTCTTCAACGCGCGCCAGTTGCTACACCTGTCGCATCTCGCCGAGGCCATCGCCGCGCATAACAATCCGCTGCGCGAGGCCTTGGCCCTGGCCTTCAGCGACCACCTCACCACTAACTGCCTGCTGACCCACTACGCGGTTGGTTGGCGGCGGGTGGCGCCGCTGTTCTCCCTGCGCGCGTATCGGCACGTGCCGCGGCCGGTCGAGATCAACCCGTGGATGGACGGCACGGGGCGCGGGACCTTTCCCAACGCCGTCCATGCCGTGCAGGCTGCGGCGCGGGACGCCCGCGAGCCGAGAGAGGCGCTGCGCGAGGGTGGGTTCCAGGCGACGCCCCAGATCGCCCCGGTGTGTGCTCCGCGGATACTGCACCAAGACGCGCGACGGCTGGCTCTGGTGGCCGCCCACAGCGTGGACTTGGTGCTGACCGACCCGCCCTACTTCGACAACATCGCCTACTCGGAGCTGTCCGACTTCTTCCTGCCATGGCTGCAGATGCTCGGCCTGGTGCTCGAGGACGAGGACGGGATCAGCGGCTGGGACGCCAATCTGGCCGCCAAGGCCCGCGACCCGGTGGCCGCGGCATCCTTTCAGCAGGGCTTGGTCTGCTGCTTCCGCGAGATGGGGCGCGTAATGAAACCGGATGCTCGCCTGGTCTTCACCTACCAGCATCAGGCGGCGGGTGCTTGGGTGGCGCTCGGCACTGCCCTCGCCTGGGCAGGCTTCCAGGTGGTCAACGTCTTCCCGCTGCTGGGGGATGGCATGGCCAACCTGCACACCCACGCGGGCTCGATCCGGTGGGATGCCGTGTTCGTGCTGCGGCCCGGCACCAGCGAGACCACAGATAGGCCCCTGCTGGTGAGCGAAGCCGACCGCACCGCGGCCGAGACTCACAGCGCCCGCTGGGCGAGCAGGCTGGCCAAGCATCTGGACTTGGCGTTCAGGTCCGCCGATGCCCAGAACTTCCAGCGAGCATCTTTCGTCGCGGCTGCCCTGGGCTGGTTCTCCGGCGGTGCGCTCGCTGCGCACGGCACGCCCCTGGCGGATGTGCTGCAGGTGCCGGCCCGTCTATCAGCGCCAGCGCAGGAAGCCGTCGCGGCTTGTGACCTGCCCGTTGGTCAAGTAGCCCAACTGTAACGGCTGCGCATTGCCACAGAAGGACTCCACGAACACCTTCAGCAGGCGGGACTCGCGCAAGGCGTCAGCATCGCTGGCGAGGTGGTCGATAACTGATTGGGTGACCAGCAGGATGAACTTCGCCCGCGCCCGCGACGCCATCACGTTGAAGCGGTTGAGGCTCATCAGGAACTCCTCCTCGTCCCGGATGTTGTCCGGGTCTCCGAGGGCGTAGGTGCCGATGATGATGTCGCGCTGCTGCCCTTGGAACTTCTCCACGGTGTCGACGGCATCGCGGATCAGGAAGGTGTCGCTGGGCGACACGGTGAACAGGCCCTGCAAGCGGCTGACCAGGCGGCTCTGCTGCGCCCGGTGGGGCGTCACGACGCCGACCCCGGACTCCCAAAAGCCCTGCCAAGTGTAGGGCGTGTGGCTCGACGAATACGGGCGGCCGGCTGGGTCGAGCTCGTGGTCCGGGCGGTCCATCAGCCGGCAGTCGTACACCGTGCAGGCCCGTCCGGTGCGTGGGTCCACCTGCGACCGTGCCACGAACAGCGTACGGATGAGTGCAGCTACGCTGTCCACCTCGAACTCGTTCCACTGGCTGCTCCTGGTGTCCCGGTAGACAAAACAGATCGCCGGACGGTCCGAGTCCAGCATATCGGCCCAGGCCGGGAACCAGACCAGGTCCGCCGGCCAGTCGACCGGTGCGACATTGGGGGATCCAACTGGCGGCACGACATGCAGGCGTAGAGCAGGCGAGTGGCTCACCAGGGCCCGGCCGTACCCGGCCTCGTAGGCGAAGTCGACCAGCACCTGGTTGGCCCGGTAGTTGCGGTCCAGCATCGACTCCGCAACCCGGTGGCGTTGCGTCATGTACTCGTAAATCGACCCCACACGGCTCTCCAGGCCCAACGGCGGCTCGGCTTGGTGGATCGCTGGCAGCTGCTTGGGATCGCCGGCGAGGATCACGGAGCCATGGCTGGACAGGGGGCAGAACGCGAGCACCGCATGCGCCACGTCCATCTGCGATGCCTCGTCGATCAGCACTAGGTCGAATAGCTCGGGCTGGGCCTGCCCGGTTGGCAGGTTGTCCACCTGCTCCGGGGTGCCCCCCACCAGCAGCCGGCCGCGTCGCTGATCGAGATCTGCAGCCAGCTGCTGGGCAGCGGGGGTCGGGTTGGCCAGGTTGATCTCCATGTCGACTGCGAGGGCCCAAGGATCGTTGGGCGCGGGCCGCCACTTGGAGCGCAAGCGGTGGACCGCGACCGGGCCGACCAGGCCCGCTTGCTGGGCCAGCAGGACGATGGTGTCGCGCAGCACATTGTCGAGAGCCTCGTAGGTGGATGTGCAGACCAGCACCCGGAGCGGGATGCCGAGCCGGCAGGCCAGCGCGAAGGCTCCAGCGATGATGGCCCGAAGGACCGTGCTCTTGCCGGTGCCGGGCGGGCCCCAGATGACGTGCAGGCGATGCGTCAATGCCTGCTGCCAGGCGCCCCATTGCGTGGGCGTCAGCCGGATCCCTGCGGCATCGAGGTCGAACTGCACGGCTGCGAGCAGGTGGGGGCCGGCCGCGGCCGTGCCCACCCCGGCCAGGTAGGAGGCGGCTGCCTGGGCCATGGCCGGCGCGTCCCACAGGACATCTGCGGCCGGCGTGTGGGGCGCCTGCCGTGCGCCTCGCCGGTTGGTGAAGCCGAGGGCACGCAGGACTGCCACGTCGCGACCGGCGATCGTCGGGTTGCCGATGCTCTGCAGGCAGGTCTCCAGCTTCCTGGTGAAGAAGTCGGTGACGATCGGGTCCAGGGACACGTTCTGGCGGAAGTCGGCCAGCCCCGCCCGCTCCAGCTCGGTGACGAGGTCCAGGCCCCCGCGCGTGCGTACGTCCAGGACAATGTATCCCCGTTCGCGATCGAGCCGCACGATGCTCACCGCGGTGGCCGCGGCCATCCCCGCGCGGCGATCCGTGATGGCCGCCTGGATGTGCGAGGCGTGCCGGGTGAAGTACCAGAAGTTGCGGTTCAGGAAGGTGGCGTCGGCGTCCAGGGAGAGGGCGCACTGGAAGTCCCCATCCTTGAACTTGACTGCGCGGGAATGCGGCCCGAGCGCGTACACCCGCCTGCCGGATCGGGCCGGCAACCCATACAATGCGAGCACCTGCGCGGCGGCCGGCCCGGCCAGCTGGCGGGTCAAGCGCGCGCTCTGGAACTTAGCCTCCCGCTCAACCAGTGGCATCGCCCTCCCCATTAGCACCTCGGTCTGCTGGATAGCGTAGTCCAGCTTGGCGTAGTTGAACCAGAGCTGCCCGTCGAAGCTCATGCCGGTCTGCCAGGCGGGCGGGCGAACGGCCAGATGAGGCGCCTTCTCCTGCAATCGGGTGCGGAGTTGGGCGCGTAAGGCGCGGGTGACTTCCTCGAGCGCCCGCAGCTTGCGGCCAACGGTCTCCTGGTAGATCCGCAGCAACTGGCTCCAGTGCCGGGGCCGAGTCACCCGGTGCCAGATCTCGTGGGTCCGCTCGGACGGGATCTGGTCGCTGAGCGGCGCCTGGAACAGGGGATGCACCCGGAAGCGAGTGGGGGGCACCTGCGGTCGGTGGTACACCGCCACCGTCCTCAGCAGCGAGTAGTAATGAGGCACCGGCAGGGCGGTCAGTTCGGACACGGCCTCTTGGACGATCGTGATCGGGGAAGGCCGCTGGAGTTGGGGGCTGGGCAGCACGTCCTCGGGCGGGAACAGCCACGCCAACGACGCGAGCTGCGGCCGGGCCTGATAACCCAGGATCTTGCCCAGGTGCCGCCCGATCACGCGCTGGAGGTGCCGGAACTGGAGCGAGTCCCAGATGTAGACCTGCATGGTGGACGGCTCCCTGCGGCCGCTGGCGTTCGCTTGGTTCTGCTGGTCGAGGTTGCTGACGGCCTCAAGGATGTCCTGGATCTGGTTGAGGAAGCTGATGAGCTCCCGCTCCTCGACCGCCACGCTACGGGCGTCCACCGGGAAGGTCCACGCCCGAGCGCTCCGCTGTCCCTTGCGGAAAACGGGCCAAGACGCGCGCCGGCGCTGGGGTACCGTCACGCCATATGGTAGGGGCTCGATCCAGTCGGCCCGCAGGCCGAAGGCCGTCGTGATGCCGCTGCTGGTGTCGAAGTCGACCGAGATGTAGATGCTGAGATTGGCGTGCCGAGGCATGCTGGCGGATGTCGCCCCGCTCGTCGGGATGACCACGGCATTCTGGACCAGGGCCTGCGCTCGCTGGGGCAGGATCGCGCGCTTGGCCTTGAGCCCCTGGTGGCCGTCCAGCACGGAGGCGTGCGAGGGCAACACGGACAGGGCGCTGACTGTCGTGATCCGCTGCAGCACCAGCTCCTCCCGCGCGCCGGGCGACACCTGGGGCACCTGGCACAGGTCGCCCGTGCTCGCCGCCAAGGGCATGCAGTGGTCGGGGTGCGGGGCTTTCTTCGGATTCCAGCTGTAGCCCAGGTACTCGCAGTTGGAGCAGCTGGTCATCACATGATAGGGCAGCTGGCGCCAGGGTGTGGTCAGTGCCTCCCGCAAGTCCTCCTGTAAGAAGTGCCGGATGCGCAGTCCGAACACCTGGAACTCGAGCGGCTCGAGGTCGGCGTCGAACGCCGCGTCCAGCTCTTGGCGAGTCGGCTGGCGTCCCTGCTTGCAAATCTCGTTGTACACGCTGGTTAGGGTGGAGGCCTGGTGCGAGCCCGGCCAGATCGCACCGCCGACCACCACGTAACGGTCGCTGAGGCCCTGGTCGTCCAGCCACGCGGCCAAGGTCATCAGGTAGTAGGCCACCTCGGCGAAGTGCGACACGGAGGGTTCGGCCGTGTGCTTGATGTCGATCACGCGCAGGCGTAGACGGGTGTCGGTCGGCGGGAGCGCTGCGGTGGTGCCGTCCGCAACGACGGCCGAGTCCGCGCGGGCGAGGTCCGGAGCGCGCACCTCGATGATGTCTGGCCGCAAGTCCTTGTACGTCAGCAAGTACTGCGTCGCGTACGCGCCGATGCCCAGTGCCGTCCAGAATGGAGCGGTCACGGGGTACTGTGCCTCGATCAGGAGGTCGCCTGCCTGTGGCCCCGGGCCCTGGAACAGCACTTGGAGGTTGAGCACGCCGGGCCGGCCGTAGGTCCGCGTCTGCGGACTGCGCTGTAATGCGCTCACCGCGCCGTATGCGGTGGTCAGATCGCTGTACTTGTCGCGCTCCCACTCCATGCCGGCCATCTGCGTGTACCGCAGCCCCGGGCGTGGGTCCTGGGGGTCTGGCATGTTCTCGGCCGCCCGAGCGGCAAGATCAGCGAGGGCCGATGCCTTGGTGGCATAAAGGTAGAACCGCAGTTGCCGCTTGCACTGCGTCCCGAAGTATCGGGAGATAGTCCGCTTGGAGAGTGATGGCATCGCTGCCCCCGTCTAGTATCGCTCACATGCCGAGCAAGGGCGCCGTGCCCATCGAGCCGGCGTTGGAGGGAAGGGGTGCTGCCCAGGGCCTCTCACAGACGAGCCGTGTTGGACATCTTGGTCTACCGATGGAGTCCTCGGGAATTGCCCGGGTCGAACACCAGATACCCAGTGCGCAACCGGGGAGCTTCGTGCCCACACTAGATTGTACCCGATCATGTCAAGCGCCAACAACTCTGCCCGACTGCCACTAATTGGCAGCCCAAATCATCCTGGTTCGGGATCACGCTGGGGATTGACAAACCGCAGCGGCAGTGCTATAATGTCCGCAACAGATTACTCAAGAAACATTTGTTACAGGAGAGTATGCACATGCCGGAACCGACTGATACCGACCGCCGCTTGCTGGAGGCGGTGCTCCTGCTCACCGAGCGCGACGCTGGCAAGCCGCCGACGCTGGCCGAGGTGGCCATCGCGCTGGGCTACCCGGTCAGCGGGCGCAGCACTGTACAGCGCCAGCTGGCCCGCCTCCGCCCCGCATACGTCACCTGGAATGCGGCGGCGCGCTCGCTACAGGTCACGCCGGAGGGCCTGGCCCTGCTGGGACGGGCGTCGCCGGAGGCGGCCGACCACCCTGCAGTGGACGACGGGGTCCTCCGCCTGCTGGCGCGCGGTCTGACCGAGTTGGCGGCCATTACCGGAGCGGGTCGGACCGTCCAAGCGCCCTACCCTCCAGCCTGGCAGCGCGGGCTGAACATGCTCGCGGCCGCTTGCGTGGCCGGCAGGGGCACCCCGCCACAGTCCAGCGTGGAGACGCTCGGCTGGTGCCGGCAGCCTCTGGCCACCTGGCCCGTGCGCTTCGCCGGGCTGGAGCGCTTCGGGGATGCGGCCCTGCTCGTGGACGAGGCACCTTCCGAGCTGGCGCGCGAACTCGCGCAGTCCATCCAGGGGGGCGACGCCGAGATGGAGCTGAGCGAGCGCATGATGCTCCGGATCCGCAACGACGCCGAAGCGCAGCAAGACCAGCAGGCATACGTGGCCGTGCGTCGCTTCCTGATCGAGCACGCCGTGATCCCGCAGCTCGAACTGCTCCAGGCATCCCTCTCCCCGGAGATGGGCAACCTCGGCCAGCAGCTGGGCGAGATGTACGAGCGAGTGCCGGCGAGCGCGCTGCCGGAAGGCCGGCTGTGGACCTGCGGATTCTGCGGGTGGACTCTGGCCCGGCGCAACGGCCGCCTGCACTGCGCCGACGACCGCTGCCGGGTCCTGACGCGCGACTTCACCGTCTCCCCCCTCCCCCGGCCTGCGCCGCCCGATCTGTACCGGGTGCGCCGCGCGATCCGGCGCTACGTGACCGCGCCGGGGCGCTACGAGATCGAGGCCGCCGACCGGCTCCGGTCGTTCGGGCTGGACGTGGAGCTGTGGCCCTGCTTCGATCTCTACGACCTGCGCATCCGCTTCGCGCACGGCCCAGTGTGGGCGATCGACGCGAAGGACTGGCGCTTCCCCTACCTGCTGGCGCCCCACCTGACCGAGATCGAGTCCCGGCCCGGTTGCAGCTACAGCCGCGCGTTCTATGCGGTCCCCGACTCCCGCGTCGACGAGGACCCCGACTACCTGATCATCCTCCGCAGGCTAGCACGGGTGCCGAACACGGAGATCGTGACCCTCGCCGAGCTCGTGCAGAGGGCGCAGACGGAGGCGAGCCGTGCGTGACACTTCTTCCTGGCGCCAGCCCTGGGCCAACCAGCTGCAGGCGCTCGCGCAGGCCGGGCAGTACGAGCCGCTCGGGATGCCGGCCAGCCGGCTGCTGGACGCCGAGCTGGTGCTGACCTGCCTGGCCGAGCACCTGCCCGGTGTGGACCCCGGGCAAGCGTGGGCCGCCTTCAACGGGCATGCCTTCCCCGCCCTGGAGCGGCTCAGCCCCCAGGCGCGGCGGGCGATCGCCAATGTGCGCCTGCGGCTCAACACCCCGTCGCTCGGCCGCGGGGCGTGGGGCCAGCTGCTGGCGCAGTACCGGGCGCTGCCTGACCCCTGGCCCCTCTACCGGGTCGCCGGCAGCACACTCAGCCGGGCGGTGAACACGGTGCTCTCCGGCCGGCTGGATGCGCTCCGCGACGCCCTCGCGCAGCCGCCCGCGTGGCAGCGGCGGCGGGCGCGCTACGCCGGTGCGGGCACTTACCGCTTCCAGATCGGGCGCGACGCCCACGAGGTGGACATCCCGGCCGGCCCGGCGGCTCCGCCGGCGCCCGCCGTGCTCGCGCTGCGGCCGCCGGGCCCCAGGCCGCCCATCGTGGCCAGCATGGCCGAGCTGCAGGAGGAGGCCGGCTGGATGGACCAGAACGCGCCGCGAGGCAGCGCGGCCGACCAGCTTTGGGGCCAGCGGATGCGCGCCGCCAACCTGCGCCTGGCCGGCGAAGGAGGCCTCACCGAGACCGCCAGCCTGACCCTGGATGGGCTGCTGCACCTGATCGGCATGGTCGGCTCCGGCAAGACGACCCTGTTCATCGTGCTGGCCGTCTACCTCGCGCGGCGCGGCCACCGGGTCACGATGGTGCAGGGCGACGTCGCGAGCATGCTGGCGCTGCAGGAGGTGTTCGACGCCCTGAGCGCCGCCGACCCGCAGGTCACCGCCGTCCCGCTGGTCGGCCGCTCCACGCGGCTCCAGCACCTGAACCGCCTGCACATCGCCGAATCCTTGCGCGGCGCCCCGCCGCTGGGCCGCCCGCACCCCGGCTACGGCATGCTCTCGACCATCTGCCCGCTCGACGGCCTGCGCCGCGAGGTCGACCCCATCCCGGCCGGCCGCGAACCCTGCACGCGCCTGTACCGGGTGCGCCGCCCGGACCCGCTCGCCGATCTCGACGGCGGGCCCCGTCCCGCCCCCAGCTCGGACGGGCTGGAGTCGCGCTACGACTGCCCGTTCTTGCCGGTCTGCCCGGTCCACCTGCCGACCCGCCGGCTGGCCGATGCCCGCATCTGGCTGGCCACCCCGGCCAGCCTGATCGCCAGCAGCCCGCAGGTCCCCCTCGTCCCCGAGGATGTCCGCAACGTCGAATTGGTGATGCTGTACAGCGACGTGCTGCTGGTGGACGAGGCCGACCGGGTGCAGGTGCAGCTCGACGAGCGCTTCGCGCCCACCGAGGTGCTGGTGGGCGGAACTGACCCCTGGCTCGACCGGCTGGCCTCCGCTGTGTTCCGGCAGGTCTACCAACCCGGCCGCCCGCTGATCGGCCAGGCCGGCCTCAGGCGGTTCTTCACGGCGCACAGCAACGCACAGATCGCGATGGACCGCCTCATCGAACACATCCGGGAGAGCGGCGCGACGCGCCGGTGGCTGAGCCGCGACAACCCGTACTTCACCGGTGCCCGCCTGCTCCACGACGTCGCGGCAGACCTGCAACGGCTTGGGGTGGGCCCGGAGGGCCTGGCCGAATACCAGGCGGCCGCCGACGCCTTCACGCTCCAGCCTCTGGAGGAGGGCCTGGCCCCCTCCGTCTGGGTGCGGGCGGTCCAGGGCGAGCTGCTGATCGCGGAGCTACCGGCGGCCCGCGAAGAGCTGCAGGCGTGGATCATGGGCCTGGGCGTGAGCGCCCAGGCGACCCCGCAGCAGGTGGAGGCGGCCGTCGACCACCTGGTGCTCGCGCTGCTCGTCGTGATCCTCGACCACTCGCTGCAAGACATGATCGCCGAGTG
>DATGEF010000110.1:0-11269 GCA_035310405.1 Chloroflexia bacterium
CGGCCATGGTGGATCGGCAAGACGGTGTCTTGGGTGCCATGCACCACAAGCACGGGCAGGCCCTGCAGGTCGGGGGCGCGTCCCAGCCGGTCCCGCACCTCGGGCAGGGTGCGCCCGCTCATCGCCACGACCCCGGCGATCAGGTTGGGCTCGGTCAGCGCGAGGCTGAGGCTCATGATCGCACCCTGGCTGAAGCCCAGCAGGTAGACGCGCTGCGGATCGGTAGCCGTCGCCGCGACCAGCGCCGGGATCGTGTCGATCAGCAACTCGCGGCTGGCCTCCGCTTCGGCGCTATTGTGCTGCGGTCCCTCAGGGGTGAACACCACGTGGAACCAGGCGTAGCTGCCGGGCTCCAGGGTATGCGGCGCGCGCAGCGACACCACGTGGAAGCGCGGATCGAGCGCGGGGGCCAGGCTGATCAGGTCGTGCTCGTTGCTGCCCACCCCATGCAACAGCAGCAGCAGCGGCGGCGTCCCGCCGGCGTGCTGCCGCGGCGCCTGCTCCAAATAGACCAAATCGGTGGGAGTTTGCACGGGACCATGTCTCACTTTCTGAATGCGGAGTGCGGAGTGCGGAATATCTATTTTTCGTACTCCGCACTCCGCACTCCGCACTCCGCACTCCGCATTACCGGTTGAGCTGCGGCAAGACCTCGCTCGCGAGCAGCTCCAGCGTCGTCAGGTTAGGGAAGCCACCGCAACCCAGGATGAAGTAGTCGACGCCGAGGTCGATGAACGGGCGCATCTGGTCGACGATCTGGGCGGGCGTGCCGGCGAAAGCAAAGGTGTCGCCGGTGAACGTCCGGCCCTTCAGCACGGCGGCCAGCGCGGCCTCCGTCGGCGCACAAAAGCAGCCGCCGAACCAGGTGCGCCGCAGGGTCGCCGGGTCGCGGCCGATCGCGGTACAGGCGCGCTCGCATTCGGCCACCTGCTCGCGATAGGCGGCGAGCGGCGCCCAGGAGACATTCCACCAGTCGGCGTGGCGGGCGACGACGCGCAGCATGCGCGGCTTGGTGCCCCCCACCATGATCGGCGGCACCGGATCGGGCTTGGGCTCGCACCAGGCCTCGACGACCTCATAGTGCTGGCCGCGCACCGTGGCCTGCGGGTCCCGCCACAACGCCTTGACGATCTGGAGCGTCTCGTCCAATTGCGCGACGCGGGTGCCGGCTGTGGGGAACGGGTAGCCATAGGCCCGGTATTCGTCCTCTTTCCAGCCCGCGCCGACGCCCAGGATAAAGCGCCCGCCGGTCATGAACTGGAGGGTCGCGCCCATCTTGGCCAGCAGCGCCGGATTGCGGAACCCCTGGCAGAGCACGGCGTGGCCATAGTGGAAGTCGGGGTAGAGCGCGGCCATATAGGTCAGGGCGGTCCAGGCCTCCAGGGAGTCGGCCTCCGCCCACTGCAGGTGATCGATGATCCAGGCCGAATCAAAATGCCCGCGCACAAGCTCCAGGCCGCGCCGCACGTCGGCCAGGTAGGTCGCGCGATGGGCCGGGTCGACGGCGCCGCGCGGCATGGTGAAGCCAAACCGAATAGGTGTCATACGGCCGGGCTATTTGGCGACATTGGCCAGGCTGCTGAAGATCTGCGGGATGGCCGGGCCGAGAATCACGATCAGGATGCAGGGGAAGATGAACAGGGCCATCGGGATCAGCATCTTCACCGGGGCCATGCGGGCTTCCTCTTCGGCGCGCTGGCGACGGCGGATGCGCATCTGGTCGGCCTGGGTGCGCAGCAGCGACCCGATACTGGCCCCGGTTTGCTCGCTTTGCAGCATCGCCACCACGAAAGAGTTCAGCTCCTGCACTGCCGTGCGCAGCGTGAGCTCCCGCCAGGCCTCGCGGCGCGGCTTCCCGATCTGGAAGTCGATCAGCAGCAGCGCAAATTCATCGGTCAACGTATTCTGCCAGCGCCGCACCAGCTCGGTCAGGGCGGTGTCGAAGCCGTTGCCGGCCTCAACCATGATCGCCAGGAAGTCCAGCGCGCCGGGCAAGGCCCGCAGCAGCTGCTTCTTGCGCCGGGTGACCCGCCGGGTGAGCATGAAGTAGGGGACATAGAAGCCGATGGCCATGCCCAGCAGCGCCGCCAGCACGAACTGCAGGGGCTGCGCTTTGGCCAGCACCGCGTAGAGCAAAAACAGCAGGCCGACGCCGACGCTCACGGCGGCCTGCAGGCCCAGGAAGCTCACCCGGCTCAAGCGGTAGGGCGGGCCCGACTGGTAGAGCAGGCGCTGCACCTGTTCCAGGTAGCCGCGGGGCGAGAGGGCATCCAGCCGCTTCCCCCAGGTGCTGAACATCGGCAACAGCACGCGGTTCGAGAAGCTGGAGGGCGCGGCCCCAGGCACGCCCACCAGGCCGGGCGCCGCCACAAAGCGGTCCAGCCGGCCGCGGACCGCGGTCGGCGCCGCGAGCAGGACGGCGCCGCCAAAGCCGAGCAGCACGGCGATCGCCGCCAGGATCCCGGCGATCGCCGCCAGGGCCCCCGGCGGCAGCGGGCCGCTGCTGGTCGCCGGCGGCGGGGTCGGGGTCGGGGCCGCCGCCGGCGGGGGGCGGAAGAAGCCGGCCGGCAGCGGCAGGTTGGACGGCGGGAGCGCCGTCGGCGTGGCCTCTGGGGGCTCGGGCAGCACGGCCGACGCCGGCGGGCGGTAGCGGGTCTCCATGGTCAGGACTTCGCCGGTCGGCGCTTTGTACTGGATCTTGACCTTGATGATCTCGTAAATCTTGTGGACCTGGGTGGTCGACTGATAGGTCAGCAAAAACTGGGCGGCGAGCTGCTGCGCCAGGTTTTGATAGATGCCTTTGAGGTCACTCGGGTTGAGCGCTTTAAGATACTGGCCGCCGGTGGGCCCGCTCATATTGCTCATGACCGCGTCGCTCGTATCGCCGCCCACACCGATCGCGAAGACCTGGGTGCCAGCCTGGCGGGCCGCGGCGACGGCGATCGGCAGGGCGTTGTGGCTCACGTCGTCCTGCCCGTCGGTCAGCAGCACGATCACCCGCCGGTTGCCCTCCGGCGCGGTGTTGGACAGACGCGCGGCCGCCAGCAGGGCGTCGTAGAGGGCGGTGTTGCCGGCCGCCCGCTGGGCGTTGAAGGCGGCCGCGATCTGCGTCTTATCGGTGGTAAAGGTCGTGGGCGCCCGCACCTGGGCGCTGAACGGCAAGAACGCCACCTGATCATTCGGGCCCAGGGCTTGCACGAAGGCGATCCCAGCCTGCTGGGCAGCGCTCAGCTTGGCGCCCTCCATGCTGCCGCTGGTGTCGAGCACCATGACGACCGAGAGCGGCACGCCTAGGTCGTGGGCAATCGCCACGGTGCTCACCTGTTGAGGCACGTCGTTCTCGGTCACCGTGAACTGGCCGGCGGCGACGTCGTTGAGGGTGGCCCCGTTCAAACTACGCAGGTTGAAGTTGACCGTGATCGCCGGCCAGCCGTAGGCCCGCAATTGGTTCAGGCTGATCTGGCGGGTGGTGGTCTGCGCCCCGGCGGTCAGGGGTAAGGCGAGCAGCCCGGCCAGCAGGCAGAGGAGGGCGGCGGCGGCCGCGGGGCGCGCCGGGCGGGGCAGGGTCGTCAGCATGGCGGGTCCTCCCGGGGGGTCGCCCCCTTGAGCCGGCTAAACGTCGATCTGGGCAATCTTGTTCATGACAATGAAGCCGATCGTCAGCAGAATCACGACACTGATCGGCAGCACCAGGATCCAGCCGGGCTCGAAGATCCGGCCAATATATTTCGGGTTGATCAGGAAGAGCAAGCCCGTCATGGCCAGCGGCAAGGCGGCCAGCAGAACGGCCGAGAGCCGCTGCTGCGCGCTCAAGACCTCGATCTCGCGCAGAATCCGGTGGCGCTCGCGCACCGTCGTGGCCAGCATATCGAGGATCTGCCCGAGGTTGCCCCCCGTCTGTTGCTGGATGGTGATCGCCGTGGTCAGCATGTCCATATCTTCGGTCGGCACGCGCTCGGCCAGGTTGGCCAGCGCCCGCTCCAGGGTCGAGCCGAGGGTCATCGAGCGCACGACGCGCAGGTATTCGCTGCGGCTGGGCTCCTCGGCCTCGCGGGCAATACGCTCCAGGGCCTGGAAAAGCGAGCTGCCGGTGCGCACCGAGCCGGCCAGGATGTTCAGGATATCCGGCAGCTGGCGGTCGAGCCGGTTCAGGCGGCGCTTGGCGCTCCAGCCCAGGTAAAAGCTCGGCAGCCACCAGCCGACGCCCAGGGCCGGCAGGAGCACCAGCCACCAGAGGTCGGGCAGGATGGCGATCAGGACCAGGGCCAGGCCCACGGCCACCCCGGCGCGCACCGCGGTGTATTCGCTGATCGTCATGTGCACGTCGGCGCGCTCCAGGGCGTGCGCCAGCTGCCGGCCGCGCGCCTGTTTCTCCCAGCGCGAGTCGAGCTGGGAGAAGAGCTCATTACGCTTGCGGTTCTGGGTCTTCTGGACGTCGGCCACGGGCGGCGGCGCATCCGCGGCAACAAATTGCCGCACGCGCGAGCTCACGCGCACCTCGCTCCCGCTCAACAGCAGGAGGCCCCCGGCCAGCAGGCCGAAGACCGCCACGAAGGCCAGCAGCCCGGCCAAGAAAATCAACATCGCGCGCTCCCTTTCTTAGCGGGTCATGCGCTGATTCGCCAGCACCTCGGCCGGCGGCAGGAAGAAGTCGGGCGCCAGGAAGATGCGGGCTTTCTCGATCTTGCGCATCACCTGCGGCCGGATGCCGGTGGCGACTAGTTCGCGCACCCGCTGGTCGCCGCGCTGCACCCATTCGAGCTGGAAGATGTTCTGCAACAGGATCGTCTCCTGCTCGAAGCCCTGGACTTCGGTCACATAGGTTACTTTGCGCGTGCCGTCGTCGAGCCGCTCGCAGTAGACGATCAGGTCGAACGCGGACGAGATCTGCTCGCGGATGGCGCGCAACGGCAGCTCGGCGGCCGCCATGATCGACATCGTCTCGATGCGCGAGAGCGCGTCGCGCGGTGTGTTGGCGTGGACGGTCGTCATACAGCCGTCATGGCCGGTGTTCATCGCCTGGAGCATGTCGAGCGCTTCTTTGCCGCGGCACTCGCCGACGACGATGCGGTCGGGGCGCATGCGCAAGCAGTTCATCACCAGGTCACGGATCGAGACCTGGTTCATGCCTTCGAGGCTGGCCGGCCGCGACTCCAGGGGGATGACATGCACCTGCTGGAGCTGGAGCTCCGCGGCGTCCTCCACCGTGATAATCCGCTCTTCCTCGGGAATAAAGGAGGAGAGCACGTTCAGCAGCGTCGTCTTACCGCTGCTGGTGCCGCCGGCCACCAGCACGTTCAGCCCGGCGCGCACCGCGGCTTCCAGGAAAATCACGGATTGCTGCGAGAGGCTGCCCGAGCTGATCAGGTCGTCCACGCTCAGCGGCACGCGCCGGAACTTGCGGACGGTGAGCACCGGGCCGATCAGCGAGAGGGGCGGGATGATCGCGTTGACGCGGGAGCCGTCCGGGAGCCGCGCGTCGACCATGGGCGACGACTCGTCGCAGCGCCGCCCCAGGGGCGCCACGATGCGGCTGATGATGCGCATGACGTGCTCGTCGTCCTTGAAGGTGATATCGGTCAGGCTGATTTTGCCTTCGCGCTCCACCCAGACCTGGTGCGGCCCGTTGACCATGATCTCGCTCACCGTGTCGCTGTTGAGCAACTGCTGGAGCGGGCCATAGCCCTGGATCTCGGCATAGACCTGCTCGAAGACCTTGCCCCGCTCGGCGCGGTTGAGCACGACGTCTTCGTCCGCCATGTAGCGGTTGAAGAGCCGCTCGATCTCGGCGCGCAGCCCCACGGCGTCGCTGAGATCGACCGTGTCGCGCAGGTCAGCGATGATCCGCCCGTGCAGACGCTGCTCCAGGTCGAGCCGGTTGGAGCGCGACATATTCGAGCCGGGCGTCCGGGCGCCGGCCGTCTGCGTGCCCAGGCGGGCCGCGTTCAGGCGGGTGGCCATGTTGGTGGCGTTCGTGTTGGTGGCCATGCTCGACCCGTTGCTCGGAAAGCTCCGGAACGGCTGCGAGTCCCCGGAGGCCCCGGTGTCCGGCCCGGCGGGCAGGGGCGGCTGGGATGGCGGCTTCGGCTGCGAAGACGACGTCGGCGTCGTGGACGAGCCATCGGACTTACGGCGGATAATCGGCATTTAGCAACCTCTTCTAGCTAGGGGGCGCCGGGCGCTCAGGTGCGCCGGCGCGACAAGGGGAACAGCCGGCTCGCGCCGCTGGGCGGCGGCGGCGTCGGCGGCACGGCCGCCAGGTCAGCCGGGAGGGCCACCTGCTCGGCCAGCTTGAGCAGATTGCGGCCGAATCCGCTCGGGTTATTCAGCTGCAGGACCGACAGCCCCTCGTTGATCGCGTTGGTTACCACGTTCCCATCGCTGGGGATCGTCGCGATCGGCTGCAGGCCCAGGCTCTCGGCGATCTCGCCCAGGGCCACGCCACCCTTGCTCGGGTGGCGGTTGACCACCAGCTGCGACTTATGCCGCAGGTGCGGATAGTTGCGCAGCGAGTCGAGGAAGCGGCGCACGGTATTCAAGGCCGGGACCTCCGGCGTCGTCACCAGCAGCAAGATGTCGGCAAAGTCCATGATCGCCAGCGTGGTGTCCTCGATCGAATGGAAAGTGTCGACCACCACGTAGTCGAAATTGCTGCGCATGCCCTCCAGGATGCCGACCAGGCTCTCGGTGCTGACCAGCTCGACCTGGTCCAGGGTGGCCGGCGGCAGCAGCACCTTGACTCCCGACGGATGCTGGACCATCACATTGTCCAGGATCGCCTGGTCGATCTCGTCGTGATGGGGCGCCAGCTCGGCCACGGTATGGATCGACTGCAAATTCAGTAGCGTGCCGATGTTGCCGAATTGGAGACTGTAGTCAACCAGGGCCACCCGCTTGCGCGTGGCCTGCGCCAGGGCGATGGCCACGTTACAGGCCAGCAGCGTACACCCGGTGCCGCCCTTGGGGCTGAAGACGACGATCACCCGGCCGCGGGTCGCCTTGGCTTTGCGCTGGCTGGCCAGCTGATCCATGCGCTGGCGGCGCGCCGATTCGCTCTCGTAGACCTCGTGGATCGTGCTCAGCAGGTCCTCGCTGGTGACGGGCTTGTGCAGGATGCCGCGGGCCCCGGCCAGCACGGCCCGCCGCATATCGGACGGGTCCGTATCGTCGGTGATCAGCAAGACCTGGGCGTGGGGGGCGAGCTCCAGCAGCTGCTTGACCAGGGTCGTTGTGTCCCGGGGCTCGATACTGGCCGCGAGCAAAAAGATGTCCGGCTCCAGGTCGAGAAGCGCCAGCACCTGGCTGCGCTCCTGGGCCATGGCCAGGATCTGGATGCCGCGGTCCTGTAACAGCAGCGACCGGGTGCGGGCCAGCTCCTCGGGATCGGCATCGGCGATGACGACGCTGATCGTGGCGTTGAATGAGAGGGCCATCGGATCTCTCCTTATCGGGCGGCCAGAGGGCGGCTTACCGGCCCTTGAGGGTAACGAAATGGTAAAGGTCGACTAAGTAATCCAGCGAAACGGGATCGGTGTTGACCGGGTCCTTTTCGGCGAGCGATCGCACGGCCAGGTCGATCGTGCCGCCGCTATCTTTGACGTACTTCAAGATCAGGGCTTCCTGGTGGTCGACGATGAAGGTGATCACTTTAACCTCCGTCGCGTTCCCGCCGTTATTGGCGCCGCCCTGCCCGCCCGTGGCCGCCGGGCCCTGGGGCGTCCAAACCCCCTCGCTATAGACCTCCACATTCTGCATCGTGGCCTGGGAGACCTGCTCCTTGGCCCCCTGCTGCTGCTGCGACACGGCGTCGCTGGAGTTCAGCACGGTGGTGCCGCTCACGGGCAGCGTGAGCAGGATGTCCACCTTGTCGCCGGGCTGCACCGCCCCGGTCGACTCGAGCATATCGCTGGCTGGGAAGGCCACCAGCAGCTTGCCGGGCGGGATCACGACCGAGGCCCCCGTCCGCTCGCCGGCCGCGTTAAACTGCCGCTTGACCAGGATCTCGCCGGCAAAGACCGGCGACGTGGACGTCGTGCTGAGTACATCGGTGATGATGTGGAAGGCGTCGATCGGGGCCAGCCCGAGCGGGTAATCGCGCGTCACCACATCCGTCGCCGCGACCACGTGGCGCAGGGGAATATCTTTGGCCGCCAGCAGCACTTCTTCGGTCGGCACGGCGGTCGCCGTCGGCACCACCGCCACCGGCGTCAGCACCGGCGTGCGCTGGACCTGGGAGTTGCTCAGGGCAAAGACCAGCAGCCCCGCGACGACCGCCGCGAACATCCCCGCCAGCATCAACATCAAGCCACGTTGTCTCATGAACGAAAATCTCCTGGGTGCTAGATTGGTAGGTAGATGGGCCGCGGCGGTGGAGTGGCCCCCCACCGCCGTCCCGTCGCTTTGTAACTAGGCCCAACAAGCCAGTGCTTCTTGCGTTTGCCGCTGACAGTAAGGCAGCGCCACGTCAGGGGGCGCCGGGATCGATACTGCCGCCTGTCGATCCGCCGCCGCGTTGCCAGGTGCTGCAAGTCGGGTCGGGCGGTCCGCCTCCCTGATCCGGGGGCAGCAAATAGCCCAGCGCCTTGTCGTTCCCGGTCGTGTTGGGGAGGCCGCACCCCGGATCAATCGCGCCGGGATGGCCCTGCAGATTGGCGTAGAAACGGAACTTGTAGAAATACGTCAAGTGGACCCGGTCGACCGACGTATTAGACTGACTATTGTCGTATTGATTGCTGATCGTCCAATTATTGTTGCCCCGGTTGTCGATCGTCAGGTCTTCCCAGCCAATCCAGTGGCACTCATCCTCAGTCTGCAGCGGCGGACCACAGTTGCCGGTCGGCAGGCGGCGCCAGACCTGGGCACTGTTGTTAGACGGATACAACGTGCCGCGATTCGGATCGCCCCAGACGAAAATGATGCGGTCGACATAGGGGCCCCAGTTGTAGCGCGTGCTCATCCCGTCATATTGCGGCTGCGCGGGCGGCGGGGGATTCACGGCCAGGTTATAGAGCGAATTCTCGATATTCTGCCCGGTATCCCCATGCTGGAAGACTTCAGCCCAGTCACCATGCCGGTTTTCTGAATTCGACAACGGGTCGGCCGTGGGGTACGTACAGCAGTTATTCGTCGTCCCGCCTTCCGTCCGCCAACTCGACGGTTGGTAAATGCCCCCATAGTCGAGCGGCCCGCCATCCTGCGGATGGGTTGTAGTATAAGAGAGTAGCCCTGCCCACTTCCAATAAATCCAGTTCTCTACGTCCTGATGTGTCTGGGTGCCATTATCCTGGGAATGGCCGCGCATATCCGCGCAATTGATCCAGGTTGTCGGATCGGAGGTACAATTATCAATCGTGCCGTTGGCGTGGAAGTTGCCGCCGACGCCAGGAGGCGCGGGGCCGTTACGGGTATCCGCCGTGGTGATCTCCTGGTTGCCCACGGGTGGTCCGGAGGGGTAGTCCGTAAAATAATTCTGATTGATGGAGATCGAATTTTTGAATCCGCCCTGTATATCTGGTTGGGAGGTCCAGAACGAGAACAGATTGCAGGCTTGTTGCTGTTGCATCTCCTGCTCGAGGAAGGGGCGGAAACGGGTGAAGGGCAGAACCGTGCCATCGGCCGAGTCCGTCCGGCACGTGGGCGAGATACGCGCCGCGCCCACCGCACTCACGGCAATGGTATTGATATTGATGACCCTCGCAAAGGTCGTCGGATTACCGATGTTGGCCGTGACGCGCACGCCGTCCACGTGGGACTCGACAATCGACGAGAGAGTCCCTTCCGGATCGTAACCGCCCGTCGTCAGATGGTACTCGATCTGGGCATCGGGGGCCGCGGTGCCAATCACGCCCCCCGTGTTGTCGTTGACAAATTGCATGACCTTGTCGCGAACCTGCTGGTAGGTGACCAGGGGCTGCGGCCAACAGGAGCCTGAATCATTACAGTCGACCGTCATGTTGCGCTGGATCAGCTTGATCGCCCCGAGCGCCGCGGCGTCCGCCCCATTTTGCATGTTGCGCCGCTGGAGTAACGCGCTCCCGCCGTCGACGGCCAAAGCCACCAGCGACATTAACGCCACCGCGCCCAAGGCGACGATAATAATTGTCTGGCCTTTCCAGCGATGTAGGCTCCTCATCCGAACTCCTCCTTAACGATCCCGTACTGCGGTCGATCCCGCGTTGACGGGAATACCCGACGGAAAACCTGGAAAAGCCACGCCCGTACTCCAGGTATATTGAACATTGACGGTGACCGGCTGCCCCGAGCCGTCACAGGGCGGCGTATCCGTCGCCACGCATTGCAAAGCGCCTCCGGTACAGGTGGCACAGACCACCGTAACACTGACGCCGGTCGGGTCGACGATGAATAGCTTCGATTGGACCTGTTGGGTCACATTGTCCAGCAGGGTGTTCGCATTCTGATCGGGATGAAGCGCCGCATAATGGGAGCCTTCCCGGGCGGCGTTGCTGATTTCGTTAATGGTGAAAACCAGCCGCCCGACCTCCAGGATGCCAAAGATGATCAAGAGGAACATCATCGCCACAAAGGCGAATTCAACCATGGACTGACCACGTCGGTAAGGGGACCGATAAGCGGGTGGATGTGATTGACGATTCCGCATGGGACCTCTTATTTTTGAATTGCGCTACGGAGAAGGAGCGCAGTACGGCATGGTCGCACTCGCGGATAGATTCAGCTGCCCACCATTGCCCAGGTTATCAAACAGGCCGAAGAGTATCGTGTGGGCATAGCTAACCGTGACCACCACTTGCGAGGCCGGTGTACCATCCGGGAGGTAATTACACGTTGTATCGCGCGCGATTGTGATGTTGCCAGCCGTAACACTAATCGCCCCGTTCACTTCGTTAATCACGGCCTGACTCACGGCTGTGTCGTCAATGGTGGGGGGGGTCCGCTGGGCTTGGATCTGAGCGAGCCGCGCCCCGACCCGGGCGGCATTGGTCACCGCCTCTTGATCCGAAAAGGCCCGGCCCAGGTCAAAGACGCCCAACAACAGGAAGCAGAGCACCGGCATGACGAAAGCCAGCTCAAGGATGGCACTGCCCCGCCGGGCGGCACGCCGGCTGCGCCGGCAGCGCCGCAGCATCGCGTCTGAACGGTCCATCGGTACCACTTTCCGGCGGGACCCAAGCCTCCCGCGCGTTGTATGCCAAGAATTTACGCCCTGATTAAGTTCGTGCCAAGGTGGGATGATCTGGGCCACGCTCCAGATTAGCGCCATTATACCAGACCTGTTTCGCTTCTGCAAGAG
>DATGEF010000111.1:0-5214 GCA_035310405.1 Chloroflexia bacterium
CATCCCGCCCCCCGACCCCCAACCCCCGACCCCCGACCCCTCGTCTAGCGCAACCGGTAGACGGTCGTGCCGCCGGCGCGGAAGACCGGGTCCATGAAGCCGGCGAACTTGGCCAGGGCGGCCGGGCTGTATTGCCAGGGACCGGTATCCTGGCGCCCCTGCGTACCGGTTTCGATCGTGCCGACGAACACGTAGCGCAGCCCGTACTGGCGCAGGATCGCCTGGGCGCGGGCGGGATCGAGCGTCGCGTAGAGCTCGTCCTGCGCGGCCTGGCGGACGCCGAACTGGGCGGCAATCGCCGGCTGGCCGCCGCGCCACTGCTGCTCGTGGCCCGGCCAGGCAATGATCGTCGGCGCGCCGGTATACGCCGAGACCCGGCCGTGCATCCCTTGCATATTATATTCGTAGTTAAACGCGGCCTCCGCCACGCCGTCGTTGCCGTGGACGTTGGCGCGGATCCAGCGGATCGCGGCCAGGTCGTCTGGCGCGGCGGCCCCCATCCAGGTGATACCGTCGAGGCCGCGCAGCTGATGATCCTGCGGGTTGGCCACCTGGATGCCGGGCACCCAGACGATCCCATTATCGCGCACGGCCGGCGCCAGGGCCGGGTAGATCAGCGCCAGGCCGCAGAGCCCGGCGAATCCCGCCGCCCAGAGCCCCACCCCCGCCCGGGCCACCGGGCCGGCCACGGATCCGGGGACCGCCCGCCGGCCAAAGGCCCAGGCCAGCAGCCACCAGGTGGCGAACCCGGCCGCCAGGCCCCAGAGCACCCAGGCCTGGTAATAGAACTTGAACAGGGTGTTGAACCGGCTATGAAAGACATCCTGGAGAAAGAACACCTCGGTGCCCAGGGTAATCAGCCCGCCGGTGCCGATCAGGACGAGGGCGAACAGCTCCTCACTGGACCAGCGGCCCGGCTGCAGGCGCTCCCAGGCCAGATAGCCCACCGCCGCGAGCAGCGGCGGCAGCACGGCCAGCAGCGGGAACTGGAAGATCAGCGCCGCTAAGACGGAGACGCCGCTGACTCCGAGCAGCCCCAGCAGCGCCGGCCGATCCCGCCGCCCCGCCCACGCCGCCCGCACGCCCCGGCTCAGGAGCACGCCGACCAGGGCCACCACGGCATACAAGAAGACGCCAAAGACCGTCATGAAGCCGATCCAGGTCTTGGGCCAGATGTTGACGCCCAGCAGCCCGGACAGCTTGCCGGCCAGCCCGCCCAGCACGGGGATATTGGTCACCTGCTCCGGCAGCTGGATCGCCTGGCCGCCCACCAACGACGTGAAAGTCAGGTGGAAAGGCAGGAAGAGCAGCAGGCCCAGCCCCACCAGCCCGACCGCCTGCGTTACGAAGCTGCCCGCGCGGCTGTCGCGCCAGGCCCACAGCCGCCCCGCCCGCCCGCCCGGCGCCCCGGGCCGCAACGGCGCGCCGGCCAGCCCGGCCCAGCGGGCCGCGGGCGTGCCCAGGATCGGCAAGGCGAGACAGAGCAGGACAATCAGCAGGTAGGTCGGATAATCCCAGGTGTTGGCCACGAAGAGTGATCCCGTCGCCAGCGCATAGACCAACAGGCGGAGCCGGTTCTCGACCCCGGCGCCCAGCAAGCCCCGCCGCTGGGCGCGCGCCCCGGCCGCGTCCGTAGGCCGCAGGGCCCCGGCTTTGAGCAGCCCCAGGGCCAGGCCGAGCACGAGCAGCACCAGCGGCAGGGCCAGCATATGCGGGTGCATATCGTTCAGCAAGAAGCTGAAGAAAGGGAACTCGTTGATCGTCTCCCCGCCCAGCGGCGCGCCGACGTCGCGGACCACGCGCGACGGGTCCCACCAGTTGAAAGTATCGGCCGTCTGGTGCTTGTTGAGCACCTGGTCGGCGCCGGCCAGGTTGCCGGCCACCGCGACCAGCACGCCGGCCAGTCCCCCCGCCAGGAGCGCGCTCCAGGGCGCGGGCGGGTCCGCCGGCTCGGACTCCCGCAGGGTCGCACCGGCGGGGCCGCCCGCGCCGTTATGGCCGGGCGGGGCGCCGGGCGGCGGCGGGCTGCTGGCGCCGTTACGGAGGGCGGGGGCCGGCGCGGCGTCCCGCTCGACCACCGCCGGCCCTCCCGCGCGCACCACCCGGCGCACCGGCAGCGCCGGAACGGCGATCGGGGCCGGCCCGCGCACTGGAGCACCGGCGCGCGCCGCGACCACCCGGGTGGGAACCGTGCTGCGGCGGGCGCGCAGCAGCCCGGCGACCAGGTTATAGGCCACGCCGAAGCTGCCGAGCACGGTCAGGCTGAAGAGGGTCACATTGGCCAGGTTGAAGCCGATGGCCGAGTCGACGCCCGATAGGTGGCAGAGGGTCGCCATCAGCGTGTAGCCGAAGTAGTAATAGTTGATCGAGTAGCCGGCCAGCCAGGGGTCGTGGGGCGGCAGGCTCTGGCCCTGGGTGAAGCTGTTCAGGAAGGCGAAGTCCATGAACTTTTCGGTGCCGAAGATATTGGGGGAATAGGCCCGCAGGATAGCCCAGGCCACGAAAGCCAGTCCGAAGAGCACTTCGGCGCAGATCCAGTACCGCGCCTGGTCCCGCAGGAAGCGGCCCAGTTCCCGGCCGAGGGCGCGGCCGTTGCGCCACAGCAGCCAGGCCGCCCCGCCGGCCAGCCCGAGCAGCATGGCGCTGTTCGAGAAGCGGCCGAACGGCGCCAGCTGGAGCATGCCCACCAGCCAGGCGCCATAGCCGACCAGCAGCAGGCCCAGCGCTTTGCTAAAGGCCCAGCCGCGATCCGGCAGGCGGCGCATGACGGTCCCGGCCACCGGCCAGGCCGCCAGGCCCAGCACCTCCAGCGTGAGCCACCACACCAACGTGTCCGTCACGCGTCTTCCTTGCGCGAAAGAGATCAGGGGTCAGTTCTAGGGGGCAGGGGTCGGGGGTCAGGGGTCAGACACGAAAGAACTGACCCCTGACCCCCGACCCCTGACCCCTACTTCAGGCTATCCAGCCGCTTTTGCGCCTCCGCGGCCCAATGCTTGCCCGACTCATCCGGGTGGGCGTTGTTGATGCACTGCTGGAAGGCGTCCCGGGCATGGTCGCTGTCCTGGTTGAGCTGATAGACCTCGCCCAGGTGGAACCAGGATTCGGCAAAGCCGGGATCGGCGGCCACGGCCGCCTTGAAGGCGGTGATGGCGTCGTCGTAGCGCTGGCGGTCCATGTAGGCGAGCCCCACTTTGTTGTACGCCGCGGGCTTATCGGCATCCGCCGCCTGCTTGACCGCGTCTTCCCAGGCGGCCAGGGCCTTGTCCGGCTCCTGATTCTGCATATAGAGATCGCCCAGGATGTGATGGGCGGCCACGTCTTGCGGCGCCAGCTGCGTCACCTTGGTATACTCGTCGATGGCCTGCTGGACCGCATTATGGGTGCGATAGTAGTCGGCGAGCGCCCGGTGGGCATCCAGGTTGTTCGGGTCGGCCTTGATGGTGGCCAGCAGCCCGTTCAACACCGGGTCGTTGCCCAGGGCGGGCGGGGTCGGCTTGGGCCGCGGCGTGGGCTGGGCGGCCGGGGCGCTGCCGGGCGCCGTGCCCAGGTCGGCGGCGACCTGCGGGCGGCGCACATGATAGATGGTCACCAAGTCGTTCTGGTAGGCCACGTCCAGGTATTTGCCCGCCATATCCTGGAACTTGGCCAGCCCCCCGGCGTCTTTCTGGTAGCCGATATTTTCGATCTGGCCCAGGTAGATATACTCGATATCATACTTCTGGATGATCAGCAGCGCCTTCGCGATGTCGGGGTTGCGGAAGAAGGTATTCATATCGTCGCGCCGCTCGCCCACCTGGTCGGGATAGCGCTGTTCGTCCTGATGCAGGCCGCCGACGACCATCGGCAGGCCGGTATAGGTGCCGACGATCATGCCGCCTTCGCGATAATACTCGCGCGGCGCCGCGGCGATCACCGGCGTGCCTTTGATATGGCTGTTCAGCCAGTCGAGCGCCTGCTTCTCAAAGCGGAAGTTAACGGGGCCCTGGGTGGCGCCGCCGTCGAAGCTGAGCGTGAAGATCGTTTTGTCCATCCAGGCCATGCCGTCCAGGGTGCCGAACGGCGGCCGGTCGCCCGGCATGCGGTCGGCGACGCGGCCCTGGGTGCCGGCCACGATGAAGATCAAGCTGCCGGCCAGCAGCAGGGCGAGCGGCACTAACCAGATCAGCCGGGGCAGCGACAGCCAGGCGCGCGGCCGGGCGGGCACCACCGCGACGCCGGCGCGACGGGCCGGGACCGGCACCAGCACGGCCGGGGTCACCGTCTCCGGCGTCCCCACCACCAGCCGCCGCCGCGGGCGGTCCGTCATATCGGGCGCTCCCTCCGGCCCCGCATCCAGCACAGCCGGCAGCGGTTTCGTGTCGTTTGCATCCGGCACCAGCGGGGTGGTCGCCAGGTCCGCGATCGCCGCCGGCGCGTCAGGCAGGCCGCTAGCGGCAACTGCGTCCGGCGGCGGCGTGACAGGCATCGGCGAGCGCGCCCGGGTCGCTTGCCCCCGGGGGCCGAGCAGCGTATAGAGGGCGATCGCCGCCCCACAGGCCACCAGCAGCCAGACCTGCTCATAGAACTTGAACACCGTGTTCATGCGATAATAGTCCCCGCCGGCCAGGTGGTCGGCCAGGTAGACATACTCGACGCCCAGCGCGATACCAAAGCCGACGACGAGCAGCACCGCGCCAAAGAGCTGGCCCGGCGCCCGCACGCCGCTCAGGTGGGTCGTCAGCAGCCCACCGAGCAGCAAGATCAGCATGGCCTGGAGCCAATGCTGGCCCACCGCGAAGAAGACCGTCGCGCCCACGGTGATCGCCAGCAGCGGCAGCCCGACGCCGGCGGGCAACAGGCCGGGCCAGCGGCGCACCGCGCTCGCCGGCCGCGCCGGGACCACGGGGGCGGCCAGTTCCGGGGCGGGTGCCTCTTCCGGCTCCCAGCGGAAGCCGAGTTGCTCCGGCACCGGCGCCGCCGTGTCGCTGGGTGCAGCAGTCGCCGGCGGGGCATCTGGCCCGGTCAGCGGCGCCACCGCCCAAGGGGGCTCTTGTTCCTGCAGCGGCGCCGTCGCGAGTTGCGCGTCTTGGCCATTCACCGGCGCCTGGGCGAGTGGTTCTTCCTGTTCCGGCCCCAGCGCCATGGTCAATTGTTCGTGCTCCGGCACCGGCGCCGCGGCCAGGGCTGCTTCGTGCCCAGGGCTGGGCGTTCCGGCCGAAGGCGCGTCGTCGCCGG
>DATGEF010000112.1:0-4402 GCA_035310405.1 Chloroflexia bacterium
AGGCGAACATTTTGCGGCGCTGGAGTGCGATCTTGACCGCGCAACCCCGGTACACCGACGTGGGAACTGAACAGGATCAGGGAGTCACGCTCCGGCAATTCCGCGGCATCATTCCGGCCCCAGCGGTTCCGGTGCGCCAGGCGGGCACACCCCCCCCGTTAATGGAGATGGGAGGCGGGCAGGTCAGATTGTGGATTGATCCGCAGACTCGCTATGTGCATCGCTTCGTCCAGCAATGGACCGTGACCATGCACATGAATATGGAGGAGATGGCGGCGACACCGGAGTTGGCCGCCCTATTTCCCCCGGCCATCACGGTGACCGAGACCCTAACGTTAGTGCTCAGCCGGCATAATGACCCCATGATTTCCATTCCCGCACCGTGATCCTATCACTATCTTTGCCCGTTGCGCCACTCGGCGCTCGCGTCCGATCGCCATGTTGCTACAACGGCCATCCGCCGTAGGGGCGAGGCATGCCTCGCCCGTGGTGGGGGCGGCCATCCGTATCGCCCGGCAACTGGGGGCGGGAGCCGCTGCTGCCCGGCAGATACATGCCCCACCGCGGGCGAGGCATGCCTCGCCCCTACCCGGTCTCGGAATCTCTGTCCACACCAGGGTTCAGGAGCGGACAGATCATGATCCAACGAGGCGCAGAACACGAGTCCGCCGGCATGGGTGGTGACGGGGGTGGATAAGCACTCATTCGGACTGTGGGAGAGGGCGCTGCCCTCGCAATACTCGCCGCACGACCTGGCGCGGGATCACGACTCACCCGCGCGGCAACAGCGTCGAGGGCAGAGCCCTCTCCCACAGACGCTTCAGGCGCGGGCGATGGCCCAGCACTTACGCCCTCGTATGCACCATCTGTCTGCTCCCCTCCCCGGCGCGGGGAGGGGCAGGGGGAGAGGTTAGTCCCCGCGCCGCTATCTAGCCGGCCGCTACCGCTGCAAAATCCTGCCGAGCACCCGAACGCGACCGCCATGTTGCCGCAATCGTATTTAGGGATAAATGTTAGCAAAGATAGTAAAGAACATGTCATTCTGAGCGCAGCGAAGAATCCGTTGCTGAGCGGATCGAGTCGAGCACCGGCCGGCCGCTGACCCGCCGATCCCTGCCGCCCGGTCGCGCCGCCCGTGCGTAGCCGCCCCGATCGTCCCCTTGGGGCCGCGGGTTCACGCCCCAGCGGATTCTTCGCTGCGCTCAGAATGACAAATCTTATACTTTCTGTTAATAAAATGCATTATCCAGGCATTAAGCTGATTTTAGACCTATTCTGCGCGCACTTCGTGTCCTTCGTGTCCTTCGTGGATCGCCGCCCGGCTACGCGCTGATTTGCTCGCTGACCAGGATGGCCTCGGCGATCTCTTTCATCGGCTTGCGGGTGTTCATGCTCGCCTTCTGGATGCGGCGGAAAGCCTCGGCCTCGTTCAGCTGGTACTGGGCCATCAGCACGCCCTTGGCTTTCTCGACCAGCTTGCGCGTGCTCAGCTGGTCGCGCAGGTCGGCGGTCTCCTGCGCCAGCGTGCGATAGGCCTGGTAGCGGGCGAGCGTCACCTCGATGGCCGGCTGGAGCTCGTCGGCGCTGAAGGGCTTGAGCAGGTAGGCCACGACCCCGGCCTCCACGGCGCGCTGCACCAGCGCGATATCGCTAAAGGCGGTCAAGAGCAGCACGGGGGCGATCGCCTCGGCCGCCAGGGCCGCCGCGGCGTCGATGCCGTCCATCTCGCCGGCCATGCGGATATCCATGATCACCAGGTCGGGGCGCACGGAGCGGGCCAGGTGCACGGCGCTCTGGGCGTCGCCGGCTTCGCCGGCCACGATGTAGCCCAGGCGCCCCAGGAGATCGCAGAGGTCCAGGCGGATCAAAGAATCGTCGTCGACGACGGCGATACGGGTGGGTGTCATTGGTCTACCTCCCAGTGAAAAAAGAAACGCCCACCGGCGGGGCCGATCAGGCCTCCGGTGGGCGTCATCGCCAGCCACAAAAAACCGCAGCCCAGGCTCGGATCGTTGAGCAGGCTGCGGGCACCGTTGCACGCACGTTCAGTTACAGACCGACTATACCCGACCGGCGGGCCGTTGTCAACCCCGCCCCGCGGCGGGCATCACCTGGTTGCGGCCGGCGGCCTTCGCCGCATAGAGGGCGCTATCGGCCTGCGCCAGCAGCGCCGCCAGGTCGTGTGCCGTCTCGGGCGTGGCGGCGACGCCCAGGCTGATCGTCACCGGGAGGGGCCCCACCGCCGTCGGGATCGGCACGCCGGCCACGGCGGACCGCAGCCGCTCGGCCACCGTCAGGGCCGCCCGCAGATCGGTTTCGGGCAGCAGCAGCCCGAATTCCTCGCCGCCGAGCCGCCCCAGCACGTCGACCTCCCGGATCGGCTTCCGGCAGCGGTCCGCCAGGACCTGCAACACGCTGTCGCCCACCGGGTGCCCGTGGGTGTCGTTGACGCGCTTGAAGTGGTCAATATCCAGCACCATGAAGGCCAGGGGCCGGCCGCTGCGCCGGGCGCGCTCCACTTCGCGCAGGCCCAGGGTTTCGAAGCCGCGCCGGTTATAGAGCCCGGTCAGCGGGTCCGTGATCGCTTGCTGCTGCACGGCCTGAAAGAGCTGGGCCTGGGCGAGGGCCGTCGCCGTCTGGTGGGCCATGGCCTGGAGCAACTCCAGGTCCGTCGTCGTAAAGTCCGGGTCCTGGGGCCGGTGGATCGCCGTGATCGTGCCCAGCACCTGCTCCCGATAGATCAGGGGCGCCACCATGATCGCCCCGGAGTCCGTGGCCGCGCGGCGCGCCTGGACGGCCGGGCTCTCCCGCGGGTCCGGCGCGCCGCGCGGCGAGAGCGCCGGCTGCCGGGTCCGGAGCACCCACCCGGTCAGCCCCTCGCCCAGCTCCGCAAACGGCACGTCGACGACTCGGGCGGCCCCCGGCCCCCCCGCCACCAGATGGGTCACGGTGCGCGCCGCCGGATCGTGGGTCACCACGATCACCCGATCGGTCGCCAGCGCCGCGGCCGCGCTGTCGACCACCGCCTGCAACAGCGTGGGCAGGTCGTCCAGGACCGTCAGCACCCGGCCGACCTGGTAGAGCGCGGCGGTGCGCGCCTGGGCCGCGGCTAAGGCCTGCTCGGCGGTGCGCCGCGCGGTGACATCGGTGATCGCACCCAACGTGCCGACGATCTGCCCATCGCCATCGCGGAGCGGGGTGGCTACCACCGCCGACCACCAGGGGCTGCCATCCTTGTGCCGCGCCTCCTGGGTGTACGTTTCGGACTGCCCCTGCAGCCGTTCGGCCGTGCGCCGGGTCGCCGCCGGCCAGGCCTCCGGCGGCAGGAGCAGGGCATACGCCGGGCGCCCCAGCAGCTCGGCGACCGGATACCCGCAGAGCTCCGCCATCCGCGTGTTGGCATAGATAATCGTATCCTGGGCATCCGTGATCAGCAATCCTTCGCCCAGGCTTTCGATAAAGGTGCGGAAGCGGCTTTCCGATTCGCTCAGGGCGCCGGCCAGCCGCTGCTGGATGCGCAGCTCCCGGCGCAGCGTGAGCTCGGTGCGGATCGTCGCCGCGAGATCCTCCAGCAGCGCCAGCTCCTCGCCGGTCCAGGCACGCGGCTGGGTATCGATCACGCAGCAGGAGCCGAGCACCTGGCCGTCGGGCGTGGTCAGCGGCACCCCGGCATAGGCCATGATCCCCAGGTCCTGGATGGCCGGATTGTCATGGACCCAGGGATGCGCCCGCGCATCGTCGACGACGAACGGCTCGCCGGTGCGGACCACATACTGGCAGAAAGAGTGCGAAAGCGGGGTTTCCCGGCGCGTGGCCCAGGGCTCGGCCAGGCCGGCCGCGCTCTTGAAAAACTGGCGGTCGTCGGTGACCAGGGAGACCAGGGCCACCGGCACATGCAAGAGCCGCCGGGCCAGCCGGGTAAACCGATCGAAAGCCGCTTCGGGTGGGCTGTCCAGGAGGCCAGAATCCCGGAGCGCCACCAGGCGAGTCGGGTCATGGAGCGAGTCGGGCGGCAAGTCACGCATCGTAGATCACCGTAATTATTATAGCATACGGCGGTCAGGGGCATCTTCAGATGCCCCTCCTTGGTTAACAGGGCCACCGCGTACCTCCTGTCACTAATCCGTCGTTGTAATATAAAGCCTTCGCCTGGACGGCGAGGGTTAAAACCCTCGCCGCGTGAGACAATAACTGAGATACCCTGTTGCCGTAGGGGGTAGCTCGGCCCCGCCACGCAGAGGAGTACGCGTATGCAGTTCCTCAACCGGCTCATCGGCCGGAACTTCGGGCACCCCCGGGGGCCGCTTGGCCGACTCACCGCCCGCCTGATGCGTCAGGGCAACGCCGAACTCAATCAATGGATGGTCGGCCTCTTGGACATCGCGCCCCCGTCGCGCATCCT
>DATGEF010000113.1:0-5382 GCA_035310405.1 Chloroflexia bacterium
TGCAGAATCTGGCGCAGCTGCTTCAGATAGAGGCCGGCTTCTTCGGGTGTCGCGATATCCGGGGCGCTGACGATCTCCATCAGCGGCACCCCGGAGCGGTTCACGTCGATCAGCGAGAACGATTCGCCGTTCTCCTGGCGATGAAGCAGGCGCGCGGTATCTTCTTCGAGATGCACGCGGATGATGCCGATGCGGTGGACGTCGTGTGCGGTCTCGATCGCCAGCCAGCCCGCCGTGGCCAGCGGCAGGTCATATTGCGAGATCTGGTAGCCCTTCATCAGGTCGGGGTAATGGTAATTTTTGCGGTCGAACTTGCTGAAGGGGGTGATGGTGCAATGCAAGGCCAGCGCCGTCCGCATGCCGAGCTCGATGGCCCGCGCGTTAATCACGGGGAGGGTGCCGGGCATGCCCAGACAGATCGGGCAGGTGAGGGAATTTGGGGGTGCCGCCGCCGCCCCGTGCGTCTCCGCCGGGCAGCTACAGTACATTTTGCTGGCGGTCAGAAGCTGCGCATGCACTTCTAAGCCGATTGTCGTCAAGTAGTCCGCCATGCGGCGTCCAGATCCTCCCGCGCCGGGCCGCTGGCCTCCTCGTGGCGGCAGTCGTTGGCGCAATCCCCATTATACTCGAACTACGCGCCCGACGCAACTAGCGAGTAGGCCGTCGGCAGCAGGCGGGGGCGGCGGGTCTCGCGTCCCGCGTCCCGCGTCCCGCTTGACGCCCCCGCCCCCGCCTGCTATACTTTCCTGATGGGCGTCCGCGCAGCGGGCCGGATGCCGGCCGGACCGACAAGTGCAGAAAGTGCCTCTCAAGGAGGAGACGCATGGTTGAGACAACTGTTCCCCGGGAGCGGACCGCGCGCGATAAGTTGCGTGCCGCCCAAAAAGACCTCTTCCCCATCCAGGGGATCGATTACCTCGAATTGTATGTGGGCAACGCCCTGCAGGCCGCGCATTATTATCGCGCCCTGTGGGGCTATGACATCACCGCCTACCAGGGCCCCGAAACCGGCCACCGCGACCACGTCTCGTACGTGCTGGAGCAAGGCCGCATCCGGCTCGTGCTGACCGCGCCCTTGCAGGCGACCGGCGCGATCGCCGAGCATGTGACCCGCCATGGCGATGGGGTGAAAGACATCGCCCTGCGTGTGCCGAACGTCGACCACGCCTACCAGGTCGCCCTCAGCCGCGGCGCCCGGGGAGTCATGGAGCCGCAGGAGAGCAGCGATGATCAGGGCACCGTCAAGCGCGCGGCCATCGCGACCTATGGCGACACGATCCATAGCCTGATCGAGCGCGACTACCACGGCCCCTTCCTGCCCGGCTACCGCAAGCGGGAGATCAAAGGCCACGGCGTCGGCCTGCGGGTCGTCGACCACATCGTCGGCAATGTCGAGCTCGGCCGCATGGACGAGTGGGTGGCCTTCTATGCCAACGTGATGGGCTTTGAGCAGCTCGTCCATTTCAGCGACGAGCAGATCGCGACCGAGTACTCCGCGCTCATGTCCAAAGTCGTGCAGGATGGCACCGGCAAGATCAAGTTCCCGATCAACGAGCCGGCGCAGGGCAAGAAAAAGAAGTCGCAGATCGACGAGTACCTGGACTACTATAACGGCCCCGGCGCCCAGCATATCGCCGTCGCCACCGGCGACATCCTGGACACGGTCGCGCGCTTAGAGGCCAACGGCGTCGACTTCCTGCACACCCCGCATACCTACTACCAGGACCTGCCGGAGCGCATCGGCCAGATCAAAGAGGACCTGGAGAAGCTCGAAGCGCACAGTATCCTCGCCGACCGCGACGACGACGGCTACCTCTTGCAGATCTTCAGCCGGCCCGTCGAAGACCGGCCGACCCTGTTCTACGAGCTGATTGAGCGCCATGGCTGCCGCGGCTTCGGCGAAGGCAACTTCAAAGCCCTCTTTGAAGCCATCGAGCGCGAACAGGCCGAGCGCGGCAACCTGTAAGGCGTCGGAGGTAGAGACCTATGCCTTTTTACCACAAAGTAGGCGAGGTGCCGCCCAAGCGGCACACCCAGTTTCGCCGCCCCGACGGCGTGCTGTATACGGAAGAGCTGATCGGCAATGAGGGCTTTTCCGGGCTCGCCGCGCTGCTCTATCATTATCACCCGCCGGTGCGCGTCGCCGGCCTGGCGCCCTGCCCCTATGAGCCCCCCGAGGAGTGGCGCGAGCCCGTGCAGCGCCACTACCACCTGCGGACCAAAGCCGCCGCGCCGGGCGGCGACCCGATCACCAGCCGGCGCGTGCTCATGTTCAACGACGACGTCGCCCTGGCTATCGCGCGCCCCACCGCGCCAATGGACACCTACTACTACAAAAACGGCGAGGCCGACGAACTCTACTTCATCCACGAGGGCCAGGGCACTTTCGAGACCAACTACGGGGCACTGCCCTACCACGCGGGCGACTATATCGTCATCCCGCACGGCACGATCTATCGGGCGGTCATGGAGTCGACTCCGCAGCGCTGGCTGGTCCTTGAGTCCCGCGGCCGCATCGAAACCCCGAAGCGCTACCGCAACGAGTTTGGCCAACTCCTGGAGCACGCCCCGTACTGTGAGCGCGATATCCGGGTGCCGGCCGCGCCCCTGCTGCGGCTGGATGCCCCTGGCGCCGAAGTGCGTATCAAAGCCAACAACCGCATCACCGCCTACCGCTACGAGCATCACCCGTTCGACGTCGTCGGCTGGGACGGCTATCTCTTCCCCTGGATCCTGAACATCGCCGACTTTGAGCCGATCACCGGCCGCATCCACCAGCCGCCGCCCACGCACCAGACCTTCCAGGCGCACAACTTCGTCGTCTGCTCGTTCGTGCCGCGCAAATACGACTACCATCCGCTCTCCATCCCCGCCCCGTATAATCACAGCAATATCGACAGCGAGGAAGTGCTCTACTACGTCAACGGCAACTTCATGTCGCGCCGGGGCATCGACATCGCCTCGTTTACCCTCCATCCGCACGGCATCCCGCACGGCCCGCATCCGGGCGCGGCGGAAGCCTCGATCGGGAAGGAGCAGACAGATGAGCTGGCGGTCATGGTCGATACCTTCCGCCCCCTGAAAATGACCCGCTGGGCGCAAGAGTACGACGACCCCCACTATCCCTTAAGCTGGCTCGATCCCCCCGCCCCTCCGCCAGACGCCCAGGCCACGCAGGGCGGGGAGCCCGGGTAGCATGGCGCGTATCTTACGCATTAACCATATCGGCCTGGCGGTGCAAGACGGCCAGGCCGCCGCTTTCTGGAGCGCGCTCGGCCTGGAGCGGGCCGGCGCCGAGCGCGTCCCCGCCGAGGCGGTCGCGATCGCTTTTTTCCCGGTCGGCGCGAGCCGCCTGGAGCTGCTGGAGCCGCTCGGCGCGGAAGGCCCGGTGCAGAAGTTCCTGGCGAATCGTGGCGAAGGGGTGCACCATATCTGCTTTGAGGTCGACGACATCCGCGGCCTGCTGGCCCAACTGGCGGCGGCGGGGATCGAGCTGGTCAACGCCGAGCCGCGCGTGGGCGCCGAAGGCAGCCTGGTGGCCTTTATCCACCCCCGGGCGGCGCACGGCGTGCTGGTCGAGCTCCGCCAGGACGGCACCGCCCGCCCAGGAGACCCCTCGCATGCCGCCGGCTGAGGAGCGCGACCCGCACGCCCCGGGGCCCGGGTCGGGCCCGCTGACCTATGGCACCTACCTCCGCGTGCCCGAACTACTGGCCCTCCAGTCGCCGTTGAGCCTGCCCGTCGTCCACGACGAATTGCTGTTCATCGTCGTGCAGCAGGCCCAGGAGCTCTGGTTCAAGCAGGTGCTCCACGAGTTGCGGGTCGTGATCGCCCTCCTGGACGCGCCGCGGCTGCTGGAGGCCGTCCGCCTGGTCCAGCGCGCGACCGCCATCCTGGGCGTGCTCGGCGCCGAGGTGGCCATCCTGGAGACGATGCCGCCCCGCGAGTTCGCCCGCTTCCGCGGCGTGCTCTCGACCTCCAGCGGCTTCGAGTCCGAACAATTCCGCGAGGTGGAGCTCGCCTCGGGGCTGGCCGATCCCACCTTCCTCCAGCTGATCGCCAAGCACATGGACGGGCCCGCCCTGCACGGGCGCTGGCCGCGCACGCTGGGCGCGGCCTTCCGGGGCGCCCTGGCCACGGTCGACGCGAATCCGGTGGCAGCGCTGGTCGCGATCTATAGCACCCCCGAGTCCTATCCTGAGCTGTTCATGCTGGCCGAGGCGCTCAGCGAGTACGAAGTCCGCTTCCAGGAGTGGCGCTTCCATCACGTCAAGCTGGTCGAGCGCGTGATCGGCGACCGCGCGCCGGGCACCGCCGGATCGGCCGGCAGCGGCTACCTGGGCCGCACGCTCACCTACCGCTTCTTTCCCGAGCTCTGGGAGGCCCGCAACCAGCTGACCGCGCGCGGCACGGCGCGCTAGCCATATAGAGGTAGAAAGAGCAAACGTATCGCCCAGATCGACTTGTTATATACTCGCCCTAAAGAGGCGCGTCTACTCCGTAGCACAGACAGGAGCACCAGCTCATGAAAGGTATCGTGCTGGCCGGAGGCTTAGGCTCCCGCTTGCATCCCCTCACGAAAATCACCAATAAACACCTACTGCCCATCTACAATAAACCGATGGTCTATTACCCTATCGAGATGCTTGTCGCGGCCGGTATCCGCGATATCCTGCTCGTCACCGGTGGCAATAGCGCGGGCGACTTTTTCCGGCTCATTCGCAACGGCGAGGATTTTGGATTGTCGCGCATGCACTATGCCTACCAACAGGGCGAGGGGGGCATCGCTGAGGCCCTTGGGCTGGCCCGCGAGTTTGTAGGCCAAGACCGGATGGTGGTCGTCCTCGGCGACAACATCCTGCAGTATGGGATCAAGCAGGCGGTGGCGGCGTTTACGGAACAGTCAGCGGGCGCGCGCATCCTGCTGAAAGAAGTTGATCACCCACAGGAATATGGGATTGCCGAGATCGACGGCCTGCACATTCGCCGCATCATCGAGAAACCCAAGCAGCCGCCGAGCAATTTAGCGGTCATCGGTGTGTACATGTACGGCGCGGACGTGTTCGATATTATCCCGACGCTCCAACCTTCGGGACGTAACGAACTGGAGATCACCGACGTCAATAACGCCTACATCCAGCGCGACGAATTACTGTATGAGCGGGTGGAAGGTTGGTGGCTGGACGCCGGTGAGAATCACGCGGCGCTGCTCCGCGCCAACCTGACGGTCGCCAACCAGCAAGGCGTCGAGCTATGACAGAGGGGTATGACTCGGTGGTGGCAAGCTACTGATCGTTGCATAAGTTACGAGCGTTTTCCGCCGACCAGCGGTGCGACCCGATCATTGCGGTTGGTGTAGCGGCGGGGCTTGCCCCGCCTGGT
>DATGEF010000114.1:0-14189 GCA_035310405.1 Chloroflexia bacterium
CATAGGGTTCACTTCTTATTGAAAATATCGACAAAGATATAAACTTGATCCATAATAAAGCGGGAGACGGAAGCGGGATACTGAACTTGGGGGTTAGGACGGCTCCCGCGCCGCATTCTGGCTAGCCTGACGCCTGTGCAAACCAATGCAGCGCACCCCCAAGTTCAGTATCCCGCTTCCGTCTCCCGCTTTATTATGGATCAAGTTTATATCTTTGTCGATATTTTCAATAAGAAGTGAACCCTATGGATCCGGGAGGCGCTCAGGGGACGACCTGCAGGGCGACGGCGGTTTTGCGGGCGACAAAGGCGGCCGCCTGTCCAGTCACCGCGGCGGGCAGATCTGCGCTCGTGGCCGGCGGGGCCAGGATCGTCTGCGGCCGGTAGAGCACCACCGCCGCCCGCAGGTCGGCGCGTACCGCCGCGGCGCTCAGCGGCGCCGGAGCGGCGAACACCTGCTCGTGCAAGGTTCCGCCCGGGCGCGACCCGGTCGTCGTCGCCCCGGTCGCCGGGTCGGTCCAGGTCCCGGTCGCCGGCAGTTGGCGCAAAAAGCGCTCCGGGTAGCCCGCCCACAGGATCTGCCCGGCGGGCAGGCCCTGCGCCGCCAACGCCCCCGCCGCCGCCGCCTCCGCGGCGGCGTCCGGGCTCGCCTCCAGCACCACGATGCGCACCATCTGCCCGCCGGCCAGGGCCGCCACCAGCACGCTGTGTAGCCCCGGCGCCTGCGTGTCGGCCAGGCGCGGCACCACCAGCAACACGCTCGTGTACAGCCGCAGCGCCGGGTAGGCGCGCACCTGGCCCACCGTGAGCGGCACGCGCAAGATCGCCACGACCGGCGCGCCGTCGCTGCCCCGCGTCAGTACCGGCGCGCTCCAGGGCAGCGGACGGCCGAGCGCTCGCCAGGCGGGGACGGCCGCCGGGGGCAGGACCACGGCGAGGTCCCGGGTGCCCGCCGGCAGCCCGCCGAGCCAATCGGCGAAGGCGCGCCAGGCGGCCGGGGTATCCAGGCCCCCCGCGCCGGGCGGCAGCCGCGGCTCGTTGTTGTCGATCAGGGCCGTGTGGGGGGTGCCCCAGATGTCCAGGCCCAGCCCGATCGATTTGGCCTGATCGACCGTATTGATATAGGCCACCGCGCCCGCCTGGCCGGGGGTCAGCGCGGCCAGGGTGGCGATGACCCCCACATTGCTGCGGCCCGCTGCGAGCTCTTCGCGGTAGTAGCCGGCCAGGGCGGGCAGAGGCGCGAGCACGAGCCCGGCCGCGAGCAGGCCCCACCCCAGCTGCGCCACGGTCCCCCGGCGCGTCTCCGCGGGCCGGCGCAGGCGGTCCCAGAGGCCCACAAGCGGCAGCGCGGTCAGGATGGCGCCGATCGGCAGCAAGAAACCGATATAGCGCGTGTGGATCGCGAACTGGTAGTCGCGATTGAAGAGCGGCATCAGCAGGGCGGTGCTGAGCACCGGGGCCAGCAGCAGCCAGCGGCGGCCCCGGGCGGCCAGCCCGATCCCGGCGGCGAGCAGGGCGCCGTAGAGCCACACGCGCGGCTCGGCCAGGTAGGGGGCCAGCGCCGCATCGGGGGCGAAGACGGCGCCGTTGGCGCGCACCCATTCGAGCAGCAGGCCGCCCAGGTTGGCCAGGTAGTCCGGCGGCCCGGCGGCGGTGGCGAGGGCATAGGTCTTGGTGCCGATGCCCGCGGTCCAGAAGGCCAGGGGATGCACGAGATTGACGCCGATCATGTTGGCGTATGCCAGCAGGAACAGGCCGAGGGCGCCCCAGAGCACGGGGCGGCGCAGGCGCCGGCCCCAGCCGGGCGCGGGCCAGACGAGCCAGGCGCCGAGCCCGGCCAACAGCACGACGACGGTCAGGTGGGTTTGCAGGGCGAGGGCGGCCAGCACCGCGGCCGCGAGCAGGAGGCGCGGGCGCGGCGCGCGGGTCGCGTTGCCGCCGCGAAAGGCGGCGGCCAGGGCCAGCAGCGTCGCGGTGGTCCAAAACGGGGTCGTGGCATTGGACCAGGCGAGGTGGCCGACGAGGATATGCAGGGCATTGGTGGCCAGGAAGGCGGCGGCGAGGGCGGCCAGGAGGCGGCGGCCGGTAAGGGTCCAGGCGAGGGCATAGGTCAGCGCGACGGTGGCCGCGCCGAGGCCGGTGACGAAGAGGCGGGGAAGGTAGAGATCGGGCCCGGTCGCGGCAAAGAGGAGGGCGAGGAGGTAATTGTAGAGCGGGCCGATATCGGCGGTGACGTTGGTGAGGGGCAGGGCGGTGCCGCGGGCGATCTGCACGCCGAGGAAGACCTCGGCCAGCTCGTCGCGAAAGGCGGGCAGGGTGAGGAGCTCGGGCAAGCGGACGAGGACGGCGGCGGCGGCCAGGCCGGCACACAGCAGGCTGTCCGTCCGCGTCCAGACCCGGCGGGCGGGGGGGCGCGGGCCGGGGGGCGGGGCCGCGCGGGCGTCACGCATGCAAGGTGGCGACCGCGGCTTCCCAGTCGGCATCGCGCTCGCCGGGCGTATAGGGCAGCGAGAAAGAGATACGATCGAGCAGGCCTGTATAGCGCGCCCGCGCGGCCGTCGCCGCCTCGGCCAGCGTGCCCCCCTCGACGGCGAACTCCGCCAGCATCGCATCGTCGATCACGGCGCCCATCTCGGCCCACCGGCCCCGGGCGGCCAGCTGGCCCAGCTCCTGGCCCTTCTCGGCCCAGCCGTGCAGCGCCAGGAGGGTGCCGTAGCTCGGCGTCGAGGCATAGAAGGCGATCTGCTGGCGCACGGCCTCGCGCATCTGGGTGCGGGCGGCCCCCGCGCCGACGACGAGGAAGACGCCCGCACCGACCTGGATCGCGCTGCGCTCGCGGCCCGCAACGGCCAGCCCCTCGCCGATCCAGGGCAGGATCGCCTCGCGCAGATAGCGCGCGGTGTGGAAGGCGTGGCCATGAAAGCCCTGGCAGACCTCGCCCGCCAGCCGGCAGAGCCCCTGGTTGACGCCCGCGATATAGATCGGCGGCTCCGGGTAGGGCAGTGGGCCGGGGTTGAAGAAGGGGGTCATCAGCTTGAGCTTGTAAAATTCGCCGTCGTGGCGCAGCCGCTCGCCCGTCTGCCAGGATGCCCAGACGGCGCGCACGGCGGCAATATAGTCGCGCAGGCGGGCGACGGGCGAGTCCCAGGGCGCGGCAAACCGGCGCTCGATGTGCGCCTTGACTTGCGTGCCCAGCCCCAGGATAAACCGCCCCTGGCTGGCGCGGGCCAGGTCCCAGGCGGTATGGGCGGTGACCGTGGGGCTGCGGGGAAAGGCCACGGCGATCGCGGTGCCCAGGGTCACGCGGGTGGTCGTGCCCGCGGCGAGGGCCAGGGGCAAGAAGGGATCGTGCTGGGTCTCGGTCGTCCAGAGGCCCTGCACACCGACCCGCTCGGCGGCGGCCGCGATCGGCCCGGCCTCTTTGAGTTCAGGCGGGTAAATGACTGCGTCGAGATACATGGCGGTCTCCCTACATTTGGTCCTCGGTTGCCGGCCAATTAACCCCGCCATTATAGCATAGCCCCCGGCCGTTACTCCAGCCCGGCCATCTCGGCCTCCAGGCGGGCCAGGAAAGCGGCCAGGTAGGCGTGGCGCGCGGCGGCCAGGGCGCGGCCGGTGGCGGTGTGCATGTGGTCGTGCAGCAGCAGGAGCTTATCGTGGAAATGGCCGATACTGGAGACGGGCGAGGAGTGCAGGCCGCCGGTCGGGGCCGCCGGGTCGAGATCGGGCCAGCCGGCCCGCAGCACATCGAAGCCACTCGGCCGGCCCTTTTCGCCGCCGTAGGCAAACACGCGGGCGATGCCCCAGGCGCCCAGGGCGTCGAGCCGGTCGGCGTCGCGGAAGATGTAGACCTCGGGCGGCAGGACCGCCGGGGCCAGGCGGTGGCGGCCCGACCAGGAATGATAGAGGATGCAGGCGCGGACGATGGCCGATGGCGGATCGGGAAAGCCCGTGCGGGCGAGGATCGCCACGGCAAAGTCGGCCGCCCGGGTTTTGTCGGCGTTGGCCGGGTCGTCGCGAAACAGGTCGTGCAGGTACGCGGCGGCGGTCAGGGCGGCGCGGTCGCCCCCTTCCACCTGCGCGATCCGGCCGGCCAGGTTGCGGACGCGCAGGCAATGGGCCAGGTCATGCCCGCTGGCCTCGCCCAGGAGCAGCGGCCCGACTTCCGCGAGGAGCGCCGCCTCCCAGGGCGCGATCACCCAATCCTGCACTAGGGCGCGGTCAGGGAGTGCGAGGCTTCGACGTTGCCGTTCACGTCGACGGCGCGGTAGGTGATCGTGTCGCCGGGGCCGACCCACACGGCGCTTTTGTAGGGCGTATACGCGCCCGTGTTGATTTTATACTCGATCCCGGCCACCCCGACATTATCGGTGGCCGTCAGCAGGACATCCAGGGTCTGCATAGACAGGTTCTGCACCCGGGCGGTCGAGATCGGGGGCGTGGCATCGGTGAAGTCGAAAGTCGCCGCGTAGCTGGTCGCGGCCAGCCGGGTCTGCCCGGCAATGGCGGGGTGAAAGTAATCACGGGTCGAGACATCGCTGGGCACGAAGGCGGTATTGAACACCGCATTGTTGTCGAAGCGGCAATGGATATACTGGGCGCAGACCTGGGCCAGTTGGGTATTGAAATCGATCACCCGCTGGTTGACGCGGGCGCGGCGGTCCACATCGGCCTGGGCCGTCGATTGGGGATTGAGCAGCATCGACTGGCAGATGCCCAGAGCGTTCCAGGTGGCGACCGCCGACGAATCGTTGTGCAGGATGGCCCAGAGGTAGTAGATGCTGGGCACGCTCGCGACAAAGATCCGGGCGCTGGGCGAGCCGCCGGTCAGCGTATCCAGGGCCTGTTGGAACTGGGCGCGGAAGGTGGTCACCGGCGTCATCGCCGCCTCGCTGGGCGTGCAGGCATCGTTGGCGCCCAGGAGGATCGTCACATAGTCCACCTGCTGGCTATTGACGGCCTGCACCTGGCCGTTGAGATCGGTCATCTTGGCGCCGGTCACGGCATCATTGTTGTTATGCCCCGCGATCGCCGGATTCGCGGCCAGGATACGCACGTAGTGGGTGGCGATACTGGGCGTCGTCCCGGTGGACCAGGAGTTCTGGGGCGCGTCGGTGAAGGGGAAGGACCCGGTATTGAAGGCCCGGGTGATCGAATCGCCGGTCGACGCCATTGCGTTGGGATAGCCGGCCAGGCCCGGATCGGCCGGCCCGCCGCCCCGCAGCTCACGGGCCGCCACGGCCGGGGCCGCCACCAAGGCCAGCGTGGCCGCCGCGAGGGACAGAAGGATCAGGAAGCGGGCGGGCCCGCCCACGTTCGGCTGCGGCATAATACGTCTCCCGCCCCAATGGGTAAGATGGCTGACACAATGGGTTGTCTCGATAGGCAAATTATATCCGACCGGGAAGAGCCGAGTCAACAGGAGAACGCCATACGGGATGGGAAATCATGAAGCCGGCCCGCCCGCCCCCCGCCGGTGTGATATACTACGGGGGATCGACCCGGAATCGAGCCGGGCCGGATGGCCCGTAGCAGAGGAGACGGCAGATGGACGAGGCTCCGGCGGCCCGCACCGTCCTCATCGTGGAAGACGATCCCTTTATCGCCGAGCTGCTGCGCTGGATCGTGATCAGCCAGCCCGGCTACTGCGTCGTCGTCGCGGCCACGGGCGCCGGGGCCTGGGCCGTGGTCACCAGCCAGGTCGTGGATCTGGTGTTGTTGGACCTGCGCCTGCCGGACGGCGACGGGTTGGGCGTCCTGGACCAGATCCGGGCGGACCCCCAGACGGCGGCCCTGCCGGTGCTGCTGCTGACGGGTCGCGCCGACGATCCCCGGCTCCGGGACCGCGCGGTGCCCGTGCTCGTCAAGCCGTTCGAGCCCCAGGCGGTGCTCGGCTTCGTGCGCGCCCTCTGTCCGCCGGCCGGGCCGGCGGGCGCCCCGTAACGCGCGCGCCGCCCCCCACTTCTGTAAGCTGGCTATCTTGCCGGATCGCGCGGCATCACATATGCTGTTAGCATGGACCGCGGCCCGAGACGCCCCACACGCTCCGGCCGCTGGAGACGATAGTCGCAGCTAGTAAATGCTAGTATATGCTAGTATATGGAGGAGTCACTGTGCGTATTGGATTGCAAATCCCGGTTTTTAAGTGGCCGGGCGGCGATGCCGCGCTCGGCGCGACCCTGGCCCGTATCGGGCGGGACGCGGAAGCGGCGGGCTTTTACAGTCTCTGGGTGATGGACCACTTTTTCCAGATCCAGATGGGCGGGCCGCCCGAGGACCCGATGCTGGAAGGCTACACCGCCCTGGGGTACCTGGCGGGCGCCACCAGCAAGGTGAAGCTGGGCACGATGGTCACCGGGGTCACCTATCGCTATCCGGGGCTGCTGGTGAAAACGGTGACCACGCTCGACGTGGTTTCGGGGGGCCGGGCCTATTTCGGGGTCGGGGCGGCCTGGAACGAGGAAGAGCATAAGGGCCTCGGGGTGCCCTTCCCCCCGCTCAAGGAGCGCTTCGAGCGGCTCGAAGATGTGCTCCAGCTGGCCCACCAGATGTGGTCGGGCGAGGTCGCGCCGTTCGACGGCAAGCACGCGCACCTGGAGCGGGCGCTGAACCAGCCCCTGCCCGTCAGCAAGCCCCACCCCCCGATCCTGATCGGCGGCACGGGGGAGCAGAAGACCTTGCGGCTGGTCGCCAAGTACGCCGACGCCTGTAACCTCTTCCTGCGCATGGGCGACGAGGTGCTCCACCACAAGCTGGATGTGCTGCGCCAGCACTGCACCGACCTGAACCGGCCCTACAGCGATATCGAGAAGACGAGCCTCGATTCGTTCGTCGTGGGCTCCGGGGACCAGGCCCTGAGTGGCCAGCAGCTGGTGGATTACTTCGGGCACGTCGCCGAGCTCGGCTTCGACCAGGCCATCTTCAGCCTGCGCAATGTGGCCCAGCCCGGTGTGTTCGACGAGTTGGCCAAGATCCGGTCGCAGATTGAGGCGATCGCGCCGGGCGGCCGCAAGTAAGCAAAACCCCACGCCGCGGCGCGATGTTACGCGCCGCGGCGTGGACCGTAGGGAGGGGAACCCACGATGGCCAAGGGGTTGAGCGCGGCGGCGCGGGCCTTTCTGGAAGAGGTCCGCTTCGCCGTGCTGGCCACCGTCTCGCCGGGCGGCGCGCCGCAGCAGACGGTGATGTGGTATATCCTGGATGGCGACGAGATCGTGTTCAACACCAAGCGGGGCCGCCTCAAGGACAAGAACCTGGGCCGCGATCCCCGGGTGTCCTTATGTATCGCCGACGGCTATCGCTATGTCACCATCCGCGGACCGGTCACGATCGTCGAAGACCCGGCGACCGCGCAAGCCGACATCCGGCGGATCGCGATCCGCTACTCGGGGCCCGAAAAAGGGGCCGCGCGGGCGGTGAGCCAATTCAGCAAGGAGGAACGGATCAGCTATCGGGTGAAGTTGGATCAGGTGCTGGTCTACGGATTCGACGAATGAGCGGGGTCGTGGCCCTGGCCGGCGGCGTGGGCGGCGCGAAGCTGGCCCAGGGCCTCTATCAGGTACTGCCCCCGGATGCGCTGACCATGCTGGTGAATACGGCCGACGACTTCACCTTGCACGGCCTGCGGATCTGCCCCGATCTCGACACGGTGCTCTACACGCTGGCCGGGCGGGCCAACGCGCAGACCGGCTGGGGCCTCGCCGGGGATACGTTCGCCACCCTGGCGATGTTGACCCGCTACGGGGCCGAAGGCACCTGGTTCCAGATCGGGGATGCGGACTTTGCCACCCACCTCATCCGCACCCAGCGGCTGGCGGCGGGCGCGCCCTTAAGCGCGGTCATGGCCACGCTCGCCCAGGCCTTAGACGTGCGCGCCCACCTGCTGCCGATGTGCGAAACGCCCGTGGCGACGATGGTGGATACACCGGCCGGCCTGCTGCCGTTTCAAGAATATTTTGTGCAGCGCCACCATAGCGACGTGGTCCACGATCTCGCGTTTACGGGCATCGAGGCGGCGCAGCCGCCGGCGGCGCTGGCCGGGCGGCTGCAGACCGCGCGCGCCGTCGTGTTTTGCCCGAGCAATCCCCTGGTCAGCATCGGGCCGATCCTGGCCGTCCCCGGCCTGCGGGCGGCGATCCAGGCCTGCCCCGCGCCCCGGGTCGCGGTGAGCCCGATCGTGGGCGGGAAAGCGCTCCGCGGCCCGGCCGACCAGATGCTGGCCGGCCTGGGCCATGAAGTGTCGGCCTACGGCGTGGCCCGGCTCTACGCTGGGTTGATCGACGGCCTGGTCATCGACACGGCCGACGCGGCCCTGGCCGGGCGGATCGGCGCCCTGGGCCTGGCCGTGGAGGTGGCGCCAACCGTCATGCGGCAGGACGCCGATCGCCGGGCGCTGGCCGAGACCGTCCTGGCCTTTGCAGCCCGGCTCCCGAGGCCCGCGGCGTGATCTTTGCTGCGGTGCCGATCAAGGCGCTGGCCGCGGCCAAAACCCGCCTGGCCCCCGTGTTATCCGCCGCGGAGCGCGCCGCGCTCGCCGCGGAGTTGTTACGTAGCGTCCTGCAAGCCCTGGCCGACTCCGGCGTGATCAGCGCCACCGCGGTTGTCAGCCCGGATCCCGCGGCCCTGGCGCTCGCCCGGGGGGCCGGTGCCGTCGGGCTGCCGGAACAGACGGGCGACCTCAACGCCGCGCTGGAGCAAGCGCGGGGCTGGGCCCTGGCCGGCGGCGCGGAGACGCTGCTGGTGCTGCTCGGCGACCTGCCCGTGCTGCGCGGGGCGGATATCGCGGCGCTGGCCGAGATCGCGGGGGACCCCATCCGCGAGGGCGCGGTGGTCGTCATCGCCCCGGATCGCCACGGCCAGGGCACGAATGCCCTGCTGCTGCGGCCGCCGGATGCGATCCCGTTCACGTTCGGCGCGGGCAGCTACCGCCGCCACTTTCAAGCCGCCGCCGCCCGCGGGGCCGAGATCATGGTCTACCGCTCGCCCGGCACCGGCTTCGATCTGGATACGCCGGAAGACCTGGCCGTGCTCCAGACCCGCTTTATCGCCGCTGGGGGCCCGCCGGCCGTCGTGCTGGCCGGCCGGCGCCCCTAACAGGGACTATACGCCCAAGATCGAGGAAGTCTGATGCCCGATCCACCTGAAATCCGCATCCTGGGGCTGGGCCACTTTCCGGAAGTGACCCCCGGCATGGACCTGCCCGCGCTGATCCTGGCCGCGGCCGCGGCCGAGCACGTCGCCTTCGCGCCCGGTGATATCCTCGTCGTCACGCAAAAAATCGTCAGCAAAGCGGAGGGGGCCCTGGTCGACTTGCGCACGATCGAGCCCTCGGACCTGGCGGCGCGCTGGGCGGCCGCCTGGGACAAGGACGCCCGGCAAATCGAGGTGGTGCTCCGCGAAAGCAAGCGCATCGTGCGCATGGCCAACGGGGTACTGATCACGGAGACGCAGCATGGCTTCGTCTGCGCGAACGCCGGCGTGGATGCCTCGAACGTGGCCGGGCACGACACCGTGAGCCTCTTGCCGCGCGATCCCGATGCCTCGGCCGCCCGGTTGCGCGCGGCGCTACGGGCCGCCCTCGGCTTCGATCTGCCGATCATTATCTCGGATTCGTTTGGCCGGGCCTGGCGCTACGGGATCGTCAACGTGGCCGTGGGCGTCGCCGGCCTGGCCGCCGTGGCCGACTATCGCGGGCGCACGGATGCACACGGCTATGTGCTGAATGCCAGCATCCTGGCCGTCGCCGATGAGCTGGCCGCCGCTGCCGAGCTGATCATGGGCAAGCTGGACGGGCGCCCGGTGGCAATCATCCGGGGCTACGCCTACGAGGCCGCCGAGGGCACCGGCCGGGATCTGCTGATGGACCCCAGCCGCGATCTATTCCGCTAGCGTCGCCGGCGCTAGCTCACCGAAGAGAGGTGTTACCAATGGGCACGCTGGGTTACGCGGCCATGTTTGAGCAATTTACCCCCACCGACCTGCTGCGCTACGCGCAGCAAGCCGAGCAGACGGGGTTTGGCGCCGTCATGGCCTCCGATCATTTCCACCCCTGGACGCCGGGCCAGGGCCAGAGCGGGTTTGTGTGGGCCTGGATGGGCGCCCTGGGCGCCACGACCCAGCTCCGCTTCGGCACCGGGGTGACCCCGCCCGGCTACCGCTATCACCCGGCCATCCTGGCGCAGGCCGCCGCGACGCTGGAGGCGATGTTCCCGGGGCGCTTTTACCTGGGGCTCGGCGCGGGTGAGGCCCTGAACGAGCATATCGTGGGCGGCTACTGGCCCGAGCCCGTGGCCCGCCTGGAGATCCTGGCGGAGGCCATCGAGGTCATCCGCAAGCTCTTCTCGGGGAAAGTGGTCAAGCATCGCGGCCAGCACTTCACCCTGGAGAGTGCCCGGCTCTACACCCTCTCGAGCCCGCCCCCCCCGATCTACGTGGCGACCTCCGGCCCGGTGAACGCCGAGAAGACGGGGGCCACCTGCGATGGGATCATCACGGTGGGCGCGGCCGACGAGAAGATCAAGCTGTTGCTCGACCGGTTCGAGAAAGGCGCCCGCGCGGCGGGCAAAGACCCGGCGCAGATGCCCCGCATCCTGCAATTGCACGTCTCCTGGGCCGGCACCGACCAGGAGGCGATCGATCAGGCGGTCAAAGAATGGCCCAACGGCGGGATGAATTTCCCCAAGCAGGATATCCGCAACCCCGAAGATTTCGCGGCCATGGCGGCCCTCGTCCGGCCGGAGAACTTCAAAGGCCGCGTGCTCACGGCGGCGGACCTGAGCGTCCACCTGGCCCACATCCAGCACTTCGCCGACCTCGGCTTCAACGAGATCTACATCCACAACGTGGGGCGCAACCAGGAGGCGTTCCTGGCCGCCTACGGCCGGGAGGTCATCCCCCACATCAAGTGGGCAGTCGCCAGTCGCCAGTCGTCAGAGACGGGGAGCTAGGTTGGCCGGCGACCCCGTGTTAGCGGCAGCTGGTGACGGCCGGGGTGAAGCTGGCGAAGCCCCGGCCGCGCGCCCAGCTGTCGAGGTTGGCCAGGAGGCGATTCCCGGCATCGCTCAGCGGGGCGAAGTCGTGGTAGGCCGTATCGAAGGCGAAGGGATCATAGTTGGTGAGGGCGGCGTAGCCCGTCGCGCTGGCCGTCTGGACCCGGCCGGCGTAATCCCGGGACTCGCGGTCGAGCTCGGCGAGGGCCGGCGGCACGACGCCCGGGTAGCCGGCCTGGATGGGGCCGGCGGCATCGCGCTCGGCGGCCAGGTCGGCGAGCGTTTGCCGGCGCCACGTGGCATTAAAGAGCGTGGTATTCTGCAGCGCTGCCTCATCCCGCTGTAAATTCGCCCCATACACGGCCAGCTTGAGCAGCCCCGTGCCGAGCCATTTCAGATACACACACTCGTCGGCCGCGATCGGCGGGGTGGCCGTCGGCGTCGGCGTGTCGGTCGGCGTAGCCGTCGCGGTGTCAGTCGGCGTCGGCGTGGGGGTGTCGGTCGACGTCGGCGTCGCGGTGTCGGTCGGCGTCGCCGTGGTAGTCGGCGTATCGGTGGGCGTCGCCGTGTTGCTCGGGGTCGCGCTCGGCAGCGGCGAGGGGGTGGCGGTGGCCGTCGCCGTCACCGTCGGCGTGGGCGTCGGGGCGGGGGCGAACGGGTTAAGGGTGCCCGGGTCACAGGCCGTCCCCGCCAGCCCGGCCAGCACCAGGAGGCTCCCCAACACCCAATAGCGTCCCGCCCAGTAGCGCATGCTTGCCCCCTTCTTCCCCACCGCCGGGGCCGGCCCTCGTCCGGCCCGCCCGCCCGCGACCTCTGCCCCCCAGAGCACATATTAGACCATGCTTTCTATAGCCGCGATCGTAGATCTTTGGAACAGATCGTGCTGAAGCAGATCTTAGCCTCTTAGTAGACGTTGTCAGAGGCGGGACTTGTAGACCATCATCGATCCCATCCGTAACGGAAGCGGGTCCTGGAGCCCAAAGGACGGGGAAGGTGCCGGGGATCCAACGAGGTGTAATGTGGAAACGTCGCCCAAGGTGCTGGTCGTCGACGACGACCCGGCGATCCTGGAGATCTGCTCGGACCTGTTACGGACGGAAGGGTACGACGTGGCCGTGGCCACGAACGGCCAGCAAGCCGTGGACCAGGTGCATGCGGACCCGCCCAGCGTGGTGCTGATGGATATCATGATGCCGGTGATGGATGGCGTCGAGGCCTGCCGCCGCATCAAAGGCAACTCGGGCACCGCCGAGATCCCGATCGTCTTGATGTCGGCACGCACCAACCTGACCCGACAGAGCCAGGACCTCGTGCTCGCTGATGCCCTGGTCGCCAAGCCGTTTGATATCGATTACTTACTCAAGACGATCCACGAACTGATCGGCGAAGACTCCTGAGCAGCCCCGGCTCAAGCGCCGGAGCCGGGATCAGGAGCGGGCCAGCAGCGCATTATGCTCGGGACTGTAGGGCAAGAGCTTGCCGGTCGGCATCATCAGCAGGGTATCCGGCTTGAGCTGCGCGACGAAGTCGACATCGTGAGTGACCGCGATAATCGTGCCATTGTAGCCGCCGAGCGCCTCGCCGATAATCTCCCGCGAGATCGGGTCCAGGTGGGTGGTCGGCTCGTCCAGGACCAGCAAATTGGGGCCGGTTAAGACCAGCTTGGCCAGCGCGAGCCGGGTTTTCTCCCCGCCGGAGAGCGTGCCGATCTCCTGGAGCACCCGGTCTCCGCTGAACAGGAAGCGCCCGAGCACCGCCCGCACCCGTTTGCTATCCTCCGGCAACATCGCGAGGGCCTCGTCGAGCACGGTGCGGCGATAATCCAGGCCTTCGTTCTCCTGCGCGTAATAGCCGCGCTGCACCCGATCCCCCCATTCCGTGGTCCCGGCGTCCAGGGTCGTGAGCCCCTGGAGCGAGCGCAACAGCGTGGTTTTGCCGGCACCGTTCAGCCCGATGACCACCAGCCGCTGGCCGCGTTCCACTTTAAAGCTGATATCCTGGAAAATCAGCCGGGGGCCGTAGCGCTTGGTCAGGCCCCGGGCGTGCAGGACCCCTTTGCTGCTCAGCTGGCGGGCCGTGAAGCTGATCTTCATGCGGCGGCTTTCGGTGCCGAGCACGGGCATGCTCTTTTCGAGTGTCGCCACCCGGCGCTCGACGGCATGGACCTGCATCACGCGGGTGGCCCCATAGGTGCGCAGCCGATCGGCCGTCTTGCGCAGGCGGGCGACTTCCTTGTGCTGCTGGACCTGGGCCTTTTCGAGCGTGTTTTGGAGGCTGGCCGTCTGGCGCAGGTAGGCGGAATAGGTGCCGCGGGTCTCTTCCAGCTGGTGCGTAAACTCGTTCAAGCGGAGGATCTTGTCGATATTACGATCCAGCAGGTCGAGGTCGTGGGAGATAATCAGCAGGCTCCCTCGATAGGTGCCGAGAAAGTCCATCAGCCACTTCGCCGCGTCCACATCCAGGAAGTTCGTCGGCTCGTCGAGCAGCAGCAGCTCCGGCTCCTGGAACAGCAGCCGGGCCAGCGCCAGCTTGGTCTTCTGGCCGCCGCTCAGGGTGGCCACCCGGCGCTCCAGGTCCACGCCTTTCAAGCCGAGGCCATGCACGAGCTCTTCGGCCCGGGCATCGGCCGCATAGTAGCCCAGCCGCTCGAGCGTGGCCTGCGCGTCGCCAAAGCGCTCCAGCGCGGTGTCGAGCATGGCCCCGCTGGCGCTGGCCAGGGTGGCGGCCAGCGCTTCATACTCCCGGATGGCCTGGTCCAGGCCGGTGCCGCTGAAAATGTAGTCCCGGATGAGGCCGTCGGCGACCACGGGCTCTTCGTGGGCAACGTCCTGGGAGAGATAGCCCACCGTCCGGGGCCGCAGGATGGTACCGGCATCCGCCGACATCTCGTCGGCAATGATCTTGAGCAGCGACGATTTGCCGGCCCCGTTAATGCCGATCAGGCCGGCCTTCTCTCCCTTGCTGATCGTGAACGAGACGCCGTCCAGGATCAGGCGGGGGCCATAAGAGAGGCTGAGGTTCGTGACGTGCAACATGAATTCGCTTCCCGTCCGGGACGTTACAGTCCTGAGTTAAAAGTCCTGAGTTAAAAGTGTGCTTGCTGAAGCACACAATCGTAAATTATACAGGCCCGCCAGGGTGGATGTCAAGGACCAGAAGATGTAGTTGGACGGGGCTGTGTTAAAGTCGGCGCGGCCGCCTG
>DATGEF010000115.1:0-11035 GCA_035310405.1 Chloroflexia bacterium
GGCCGGATCTGGGCCGCCGGCACCGTGGAGGGGGGCGCGACCTTTTACTTCACCCTGTGCGCTCCCGGGAAAGGAGACGGCGACGATGGCACCACGACAGAGGACTCGACGCTGGCGCTGGCTGTGGGGCCTGATCGCCAGTCTGCTCCTGACCGGCTGTGGTGAGCCGGCTCCGGCCCCCGCCCCGATGCGGATCGCCAGCGTGTTGAACCTCACCGGCACCTCCGGCATCGCGGGAGCGGCGATGGAAAAGGCCGTGGCCCTGGCCGTACAGCAGCAGAACGCCGCGGGCGGTGTCCAGGGCCGCCCGCTCCTCTACCAGGCCTATGATGGCGCCTCGCAGCCCGAGAAAACGGCCGCCGCGACCGGGCAGGCCCTGGCCGCGGGCGCGGTGGCCCTGATCGGCTTTTCCAATTCGAGTGCGGTGCTCAGCGCCGCGCCGTTGGCCGAGAAAGGGGGCATCCCGCTGATCAGTGTGGGGGCGACCAGCCCCCAGGCGATCCAGGCCGGCCCGACCACCGTCTTCCTCGTCGCCTTCGGCGATAACACCCAGGCGGCGGCGGGGGCTGAATTTCTGTACTACCAACTGCACGCCCGCCGGCTGGGCCTGCTCACCAACGTCGGCAACCCGTACACGCTGGGGCTCAGCCGCTACTTCCAGGCGCGCTGGCAGACTCTCGTGCCCGGCGGGGTCGTCTTCTCCGATACCTTCCAGGTGGGCGATCGGGACTTCAGCGCGTCCACCGCCCGGCTGCGCGCCATCCGCCCCCCACTCGACGCGCTTTATATCGCCGCCGGGAGCCAGGAAGCGGCCGCGCTGTTGCTGGCGGTGCGCCAGGCCGGCCTGGCCCAGCCGATCATGGGCGGGGATAGCTACGGCGGGGCCGGCCTGGTGCATCAGATCGGCGGGCAGCCGATGTCGAACATTTACTACACGGCGCACAGCCTCTGGCCCCCGCCCCCCAGTGGCCCGCTGCATGATTTCGCGGCCACCTACCAGGACACATATGGCCAGACCCCGGCGAACGTCTTCGCCGCCCTGGCCTATGACGGCACACGCTTGCTCCTGGATGCCCTGCACCGCGCCCCGGATACCCGCGGCGCCTCGATCCGGGCGGCGCTGGAGGCGACCACCGCGTTTCCCGGGATCACGGGGCTGCTGAGCTTCCAGCCCGGCCCGGCGGGGCATATCCCGCGCAAAGCGATCACCGTGATCGCCGTGCAAGCGGGGCAGGCGCAGATCGCGACGATCGCGACGCCGATGGCGGTCCCGGTCCCATGACCCCCGGCCGGCCGGGAGTCCGGCCATGACGCTCCGCGCCCGGACCGTGTTGGCGATCAGCCTGACTCTGGCCGGGCTGATCGGCGCCCTCTACCTGGCCTCGAACGCGATTGTGCTTGGCGGCTTCGTTGGCGAAGAAGACCAGGATACCCGGCAGAATGTCCAGCGGGTCGTGAGTGCGCTGGCCACCGAATCGGACGCGCTGGCCGGGACGGCCCGGGACTGGGCCGGCTGGGATGATACCTACGCCTATATCCATGACCACAACCCCACGTATATCCAGTCCAACCTGGCGGCGAATGTCAGCTACATCAATAACCAGTGGAGCCTGACGCTCTATCTCGATCCGGCGGGCACGCTGGTCTTCGGCAAAGCGTTTGATCTGGGCGGCCAGCGCGAGGTCCCGCTGCCGGCCGGCCTCGACCGCCATCTGACGTCCGCCGACCTGCTGGTGCGCCAGACGGATCCGGAAAGCAGCACGACCGGTCTGCTGGCTCTGCCCGACCGGGTCATCCTGGTGTCGGCCCAGCCGATCCTGACCAGCGCGCGCCAGGGCCCGGTGCGGGGCACCCTGATCTTGGGCCGCTTTTTTGACGCCCACGAGATCGCCGGGCTCGCCCGCACAACCCAGCTGACGCTGACGGCCTACCCCGTAGGGGCCGCGGATATGCCGGCCGACGTCCGCGCGGCGCTGGCGGCGCTCACCGGCGGCCCGACGATTATCGTCCGCCCGCTGAGTGCCGATACCGTGGGCGGCTACACCTTGCTGCGCGATATCTACGGCCAGCCGGCCCTCGTCCTGCGCACGGTGCAGCCGCGGGCGATCTACGCGCGGGGCCAGAGTACCCTGCTCTTTTTCATCGTGATCCTGCTGGTGATCGGCGGCGCGCTCAGCCTGGTGAATGTGCTGGTGCTGGAGGCGTGGATTCTCGCCCCACTGGCGCGCCTCAGCCGGGCGGTCGCCACCATCGGCCGCAACAGCGACCTGACCGCGCGCGTGCCGGAGCGGGGCCGCGATGAACTGGCCCGCCTGGGCCAGGATATCAACAATATGCTCGCCGCCCTGGAGCAGGCTGAACGCGCCCTGGCCCATCGGGCGTTCCACGACTCGTTGACCGGCCTGCCCAACCGGGCCTTGTTTATGGACCGGCTGACCCACGCCCTGGCCCGCAGCGAGCGCGCGCTCGGCGACGTCGCCGTGCTCTTTCTCGACCTGGACGACTTCAAGGCGATCAACGACACCCTGGGGCATGCGGCCGGCGACCAGCTGCTGATCGCCGTGGCCGGCCGCATCCAGGCGAGCGTGCGCGGCGGCGACACGGTGGCCCGCCTGGGCGGCGACGAGTTCACCGTGCTGATGGAGGACCTGACCGATCGCCAGGAAACCCAACAAATTGTCGCGCGCATCCAGGAGCGCCTGGGCCTGCCCTTTCTCCTGAACGGGCGGGACGTGACGATCCGCGCCAGCCTGGGGGTGGCCTGGGGGCGGGCCGGCACCACCCCCGCCGACCTATTGCGGCGCGCGGACCTGGCGATGTACCAGGTCAAACGCCGCGGCAAAGCGGGCTAAGCCCCCTATTGCGGCTCGCGGTTCCAGTCGTTGGGCCCCAAGGTGACCAGGCGCGTCGGCTCCTGGCCGCTGGTGTTCCACTGGAGCCGGTAGCCCTTGAGAAAGTACTGGACCACATAGTTTTGGCCGCCGAGGGTCTGGCCGATCTCGTCGGTGACCGGCGGGCCGAGCTTCGCCCCCACGCCCGGCTGGTTCCAGTAGCTCAAGAACCCGCGCTGCAAGATATGGCCGGTTTCCGGAAAGTAGCGGACGTCGGGCGGCCATTGGGGCACGGGTAGCGGCCCGGTCACGGCGCGATAGGCATCCACGAGGTCCGGCGTCAGGCTCAGGTAGAGATCGCCGTAACTCACACTCGGCTCGATCTGCGAGCCCTCAAACCATTCGTTGAAGCTGGTAATGACGATCCAGTCGGGCTGGCTCTGCCCGGCGGCGGTGCCGCTCATCTGGTAGTAGCGCCCATCGGCGCGGTCGCGGACATAGCCCTCCGGCACCGTGGGGTCGCTGGCCCGTTGCTGGGCGCGGATGGCCACGTCGTTATAGCCGGGGCGCACGCCGGCCGCGAACACGCGGTGGGCTCCGTGCCGCGTATTGTAGCCGTCGGCCCGCTGCCGGAAGCTGAGGTTGGTGCGCAGCAGGGGCGCGAAATCGTCCGCGGTGGGCGCCGCCCAATCGGCCGCACTGAAGAGGTGGAAGCCGTCGAAGACCTCGAACCAGGGCTCCGGATCTTTGGTCTCGACATTCCAGAGCTGGGCGGCCTGCGGATCGACGGCCTGGCGGATGGCGTGCCAGGCCTGCACGGAGGTCTGCCCGGGCGGCGCCCCGATCGCTTTGGGCGCCCAGAAAAAGACCACCGGGCGATCCCCGAACTTGAAGAAGCGCGGGTGGCTCATGTACTGGTCGCGCAGCTGGACCAGTTCGTGGGCGAGATCCCGGCCATCGCCCTTGATCAGGGCGGTCTCGAAATAGGGGCAGGCATAGAAGCCGTCGGGGCAGCGGTCCAGCAGGCGGGCGAAGTTCTTATCGGTATCCGAGCCGCTGCCGGCCCAGGACGAGACAAAGGCGTCGATGGCGGCATTTTGGGCCTGGCTGACCTGGCGGCGCATCACCGGCTCGTCGTCCGAAAGATAGGGTGCGGGCGGCAGGTCGCTCATCGGCGGCTGGGTCCAGGCGGCCTCGGCATACCAGGGGTAGAAAAAGGCGAGCACGGGCCGGGGCGCTCCCAGGCCGCGCGTGGTGGGGCCTGCGTCGGCGGGGGCCGGCTCGGCGGCCGGGGCCGCGGCGTCCGGCGCGGCCAGCACGGGCGTGTCGGCGGGGACGGTGGGCAGGGCGGGGGGCGGCGCGCTGACGCCCCGCCGATCGTAACCAGGCGATCCGGCAGTGCCGGGCCGGGGAGTAGGCTGATCAGTCATAGCGGCAGGCTCCTTGATGGGACTCCTGAATAGGATTAGAGGGCGGGAGACCCGGGACGGGGCCACTATAGCAGAGCCGTTTCTCCCTGTCAAGCACGCTGCGGGGGTGCGGGTGCTTGCGTGGGCCGCGCGCAAGTGCTATACTGAGAGACATCCAGAGCCCGGCAGCCCAGCGCACGGAGGAGGAATCGGTGACCACCAGCCAGAGCCCGGCGCCCGACGTCGCGCAGAGCCCACCCAGTTACGACGGCCTGCATGAGGCGGAGGTTCAGGACCTCTACGACGCCGTGGGCCGCGTGGTCGGCAAGCAGGCCACCGCGCTGCAGCGCTTGCAGCAGGACGCCGAGGGCCGCCTGCGCCTGGCGCTGGTCGAGCAGCAGCACCTGGAGCGCTTTCTCGACGAAGTGGCCTACCGCATCCGCTTCCTGGCCGAGAGTGGCGCGCCCGAGACCGAGAAGACGGCGGCGCTGCGCACCCGCCTCCTGCAGCAGCAAGACGAGCTGCTGGCCCGCCAGGCCGAGCTCCGGCGGGCGCAGACCCGGCTGGCCCATCTGAGCAGCCGCATCGGCTGGCTGGCGCGGCAGATTGAATTGAGCGCCCAGCGGATCGACGAACGCGCCGACGAGTCCCAGGAGAGCGATCCCTGGGCGTTGCTGTTGCGGGAGCAGCTGATCCAGGGGCAGGAAGCAGAGCGATCGCGCCTGGCGCGCGAGATCCATGACGGGCCCGCCCAGGCGCTGACCAACACACTCCTGCGGTTGCAGTTCTTGGAGAGTGTGCTGGCGGCCCGGCCGGACGACGCCGCTCGGGAGTTGGCCCTGCTGCGGACTTCCGTGCGCGAGAGCCTGCGCGACGTCCGGCGCTTTATCTTTAACTTGCGCCCCGCGTCCTTGAAAGAAGTGGGCCTGGTCGGCACGCTCCAGCGGATGATCGGCGAGTATCGGGAGCATACCGGCCTGGACGTTCGGGCCACCTTGCCCGAGAGTATGGATCTGAGTCCCGAGCAGGAGCTCGTCGTGTTCCGCGTCGTGCAGGAGGCCATGCATAATATCCAGAAGCATGCCGGCGCCAGCCGCGTGGATATCGAGGTGGCGCGGCGCGCCGGCGGCTGGCTCATCACGGTCGCCGACGATGGCCGCGGCTTCGTGCCCACGACCGATCCGGGGCGCCCAGAGATGGGCTCCGGGCTGGTGGGTATCCGTGAGCGTGCGGCCATCATCGGCGGCAGCTTGGAAGTGCGTAGTACCCCGGGGCAGGGCAGCCGCGTGATTCTGACGCTTTCCATCCCCGAGACTGAGCCGGCGCCAACGGCCGCCGCCGGGCCCCCCGCTACCCCAGGAGGTTAGGAGTTATGGACCGCTCGCGTGTGTTGATTGTTGATGACCACCCCATCTTTCGCCAGGGCGTCCGCTATACGCTGGAAGCCTCGGGCGAGTTCGAGGTGGTCGGCGAAGCCGCCGACGGCCAGCGCGCGATTCAGATCGCCGAGCAGCTGAGCCCCGATGTGATGCTGGTCGATATCAATTTACCGGGGCTGAACGGGCTGGAAGTGGCGCGCGTCGTGCGCCGCCGCCTGCCTCAGACGGCGCTGATTATCCTGACGGTGTATGAAGACGACGAACAGCTCTTCAACGCGATCAAGGTGGGGGCGGCGGCCTACTCGCCCAAAGACATCAGCCCCGAGCAGCTCTTGCAAATTACGCGCCTCGTGGCGCAGGGCCACTATCTGATCAACGAGAATGTGCTCTCGCGGCCCTTTGTCGCCTCGCGGGTCCTGAAGCAGTTCCGCGAACTGGCCTCCGTCGAGCAAGAAGGCCATATGGTCTTCGCCCCGCTGACCGGGCGCGAGGTCGAAATTCTCGACTGCATCGCGCGCGGGCGCTCCAACAAGCAGATCGCGATGGATCTCAATATCAGCGACCAGACGGTGAAGAACCACATCACGGCCATCTTGCGCAAGCTGAACGTCAACGACCGCACCCAGGCGGTGATCTACGCGATGCGCCACGGCTGGATCCGGGTCAACGAAGAGCAGTAGGCCGCGGCGGCCCGTCAGGGCGCCGTGACCTCCAGGGTCTGCGGCGGCGCCTGGCCGGCGACGTCCGGGTTGTAGTAATCGTAGGCCTGGCTAGGCGGTGTTTGCGCTTTCAGCGGGAAGCGGGCGCGCAGCCGGTAGCGGAACTCCAGCGGCTGGCCCTGGCGCAAATGGCGCGCATAGACCAGGATCTGGCGGCCCGTCAACTCATACCGCTCGATCCCCGTGGGGGTGCTGCCCGTGGGATCCGGCGCGGCCGGCGGCCGGATCAGCGCATCCAGGTCGGCCGTCTCGGGCGCGAAGCCCGGCGGTAGCCCCAGGTCGATCAGGGCCGAGTCGGCGGCCCCCGGCGTGTTCAGCCGCACCGTGACCTGGATGCCGACTGTGTCGTTCACCGCCAGCTGCGTGCGATCGTAGGCCACCTGGACGGTCACGGGCTCGGCGGCGGGCGGGGGCTGGGCCGGCTGATCGGCGAGCCAGGGCACGTAATACTCGCCGGCCACCTGGTAGAGGAAGCTGCCCCGGCCGGCCGCCGTGATCCCCACCGCGTTGTCTACCCCGATCCGCAGGCCGTCGAAGGTCAATAGCTGTACTACGTCGGCCGTCTGCGGCGTGATCTGGACGGTGCGTTGCTGGCCGCCGTTGAGAGTGACCGTGATCGTCGCGTCGGCCCCCTCGGCGCCGCCGCGGACGCTCTGCAGGAGGGCCTTGAGGGCCAGCACGGTGGCCGACGTGCTGTACCAGGTGCCGGACGCGTCCTTGTGGCGCAGCAGGGTGGTCAGCGCGGCACTGGCCAGAGGCGCGTGGCTGCCCGCCCGCTCGAAGGCGAGGGCGGCGAGGGCCGTCGTCTCCAGGCTGCCGGCTTGGCCGCTGCCGCCCATGAAGGTCCCGGCGCCGCTGCCCCAGAGGACGTCGTCGCCCTGGTGCGTCGCCAGGCCGGCCAGGCGCTCCAGCACGGCGTCGGTCCCGGCGGCCGGCCCCCCGCCGGCGCGCACGTCGGCGGCGACCAGGGCATTGGCGACCAGGGCCAGCACATAAGGGTCGCTGGTTTGCGCGGCGGCCTGCCGCAGGTAGGCCAGGCCCTGCGCCACCCGCGGCTCCTGCCCGTAGCCGGCGTCGACCAGGCTCCAGACCACGTAGGCGCTGACCGGCAGGCGGTCGGTTTGATTGGTCAGGGCGCTTTCGTGGAAGCCCGCTAACCCCTCCCACGCGCCGTCGCCCTGTTGCCGGCTCAGCAGCCAGGCCGCGGTGCGCTGGATGAGTGCTGGGTCGACCGGGTGGACGCGGCTCATGTCGCCGAACTCCTGCAAGCCGTAGGCCGTGAGCATGGGGTCGGCGGGCGGGGTGCCGAAGAGCGAGAAGCCGCCGCCGGCCACTTCAAAGGTGGTCAGGCGCTGGTAGCCCAGGTTGATGTACTCCTCGGCCTTTAGCTGGGTCGCGGGGGCGGCATGGTTGGTCGTCTTGAGGTAGTCGAGCACCAGCACGTTGGGGTAGGTCGTGGACGAGGTCTGCTCGAAGCAGCCTGATGGCATCCGCAGGATGCTGTCCAGCCCCTCGACGACCTGGCTGAGGATGCCCGGGTAGATCTTCACCGTCAGCGCCTGGGTGCCGGCGATCGCCGCGGCGGGGATGCGTACCGTGCTGCTGACCGGCGCCTGCGCGCTCAGGCGGTCGGACTGGCTGAAGGTGATCTGCCGGCCGTTGGGGAAGACGCGCACATCCCGCTGCACCGCGTCGGAGAGCTTGCTGCCCAGGGCCGTGACTTTGAGTGTGTGGGTGCCGAAATCGCGCGCCTGCAGGCGGAAGTAGACGACGCCGATATCGTTGGCGCCGATGGTGATCTCCTTGACCGGCGGATCGCGCAGGGTGAGCCAATCGGCCTGGGCCAGCTCCAGGCGCACCGTCTGGCTGACGGGCAGGTAGTTGAAGACGCCGACCGGCACGGACACCTCGTCGCCCACGGTGAGGGCCGGCGGCACCGTCAGGTCGACGAAGAAGTCCTGGAAGACGCGCAGGCTGGCCGTGGCGCTGCCCAGGCGCCCGTCCTGCGTGGAGGCCAGCGCGGTGAGCCGCCAGGTGGTAATACTGTCGGCCACCGGCACGTCGAGGTGCAGATGCCCCGCCGCGTCGGTCGTGGCGTCGGGCAGCCAGAGCATCGTCTCGGGGAAGAACTGGCGCAGCCGGGGCGGGGCCGGGACCGCGGCGGCAGATTGGTCCTCGATCGTCCCGCCGTAGGTCTTAGGCAGCGGCCCGTTCGTGCTTGCGGTGGGCGCGTGGGCGGCGAGTGCGCCCTGTAACCGGCGTAGGTCTGCGTCTGCCGTTCTCAGCCCGGTCGGCGCCCCGCGAAGCTGGATCGGGCCGAAATCGCGGCCCACCAGCGGGGCCGCCCGGCCGTCGGCGATCCCGTTGGCGATCGGCAGCACGATCAGCAGCATGGCCAGGATCCCCAGGGGCAGCGTCACGGCCACCAGCCCGCCGGCCAGCGCCGCCCAGGGGAACCCGGCGATCTTCAAGTCGGCCGCCCGCAAGGCGAGCGCCAGCGGCACGAGCCCGGCGGCGAGGAGCCCCCAGGTCAGTTGGGCCGCGGTCGGCACGAGGCTCGCGGCCGGGAGATAGTGGACCAGGGCCAGGACGGTCCCCATATAGAGGAGTCCCAGGCTGAGCATGCTGCCGAGGGCCCCGTCCCGGCGACGCCAGGCCGCGCCGACCAGCACGACCAGGCTGAGGATGCTGCCGAGGGCCAGGAGCAAGAGTAGCGCCGGCGGCAGCGCCAGGAGCCCGTAGGCCAGGGCCGATAACACCATTGCGGCCGGGTCCATGCCGTCCTGGCGCCCGGGATTGGCCAGCCACGCCCCCAGGGGGGCGATCGCATTGGCGCCCAGCAGCAGCCAGGGTAGGGCGATCACGGCGACCAGCAAGAGGAGCCGGAGGCTACGGCCCAGCCGTCTTGCGCGCCAGGCGGCGACGCCGCTCAACCCCAGCATCGCCAGTGGCAGCAGCAGCACCAGGCCATACAGCCCCGTGCTCAGGGTGCTGAAGTAGTGTTGCTGATCGCTGCTGGCCTGTTGCAGTGCATCAGTACGCGAATTGGCCTGCAGCGTGAAGCTGACGTTTTGCGGGCCGGCGCCGGTCAGGGCGGCACTGGCGGCGCTATCCTGTGCGGCGCGCAGGGCCGGGTCGCTCGCCGGCGGCTGGGTGATCAGCTCGGGGACCTGGAAGCCGTGCAGCTCGACCCGGGGGTGGAGGATCTCCTGGTCAAGCTGGAAGTAGAGCCGGGCGAAGCCGGGGTCCTGCTCAGCCAGCGCGAAGACCGACTCGTCGACGGCGGCCAGGCCGAGCGCCGCCGGGGCGCCCCGGCCATCCGCGCCCTGCACCTGCACGTCGACGCCGGCCTGGCCGCCGGGGCGGTAGCTGGCCTGGTCGGGCGTCAGGGTCAGGCTGAGGTCCGCCGCCGCGTCGACAATAACCAGGCGGGTGTCGCGCACCAGGTTGCCGTCCGGGCGGATGCGATAGGCGTGTAGCTCCAAGGTGCCGGCGAGCGCGGGCGTCACGTCGACGGCCACCTGTGCCTGCGTGCCCGCCACCTCGATCGCGCGGGTGCTGACGGTCTGGCCGCTGCGGACCAAATCGAGGTAGACCGTGCCGCCGGCTTGCGCGGTCAGGATGGTCAGGTGCATCGTCTCGCCCACATGATAGGCGGCGCGGTCGGGCCGCAACTGGAGCGCATCGTCCTGCCAGACGCCCGCCACCTCGATCGTGCGCGTGGCGGTCGCGCCCTGGGCATCGCGCGCGGCGATGCGCAACGATTGATTAGCCACGTTGGGGGTGACATGGATGGTGGCTAGACCGTACGCTCCGGCCTGGCTGGTATAGGTTTGGTTCTCAAAGGTCAGCGTGACCTGGGCCTGGGCGGGACTGCCGTCCGGGTAGCTGGTCATGAGATAGATGATATTGTCGACCCCGGCCTGCAGCCGCCCACCTTCCGGCACGGCCTCGATCACCAGCGGGCTCCCGGCCACCGGCAGCGCCAGGCTCGACTGTTCCGTCTGCTGCGCGCGATCGGTGACGGTCGCTTCCAGCGCGAAGCGCCCCTGGCCGCTCTCCAGGTCGGTGCCGGTGAGGATGGTGGGCAGATCGAAGGCAAAGGCATAGCTGCCGTCGGCGTCCGTGGTCCCCTGCAGATCGACCACCACGTTGCGGCTGACGTCGATCGTCGCGCCCGTCAGGCGCACCTGGCTGTTGGCGACCGGCTTGCCGTAAAAGTATTTGGCCACCAGCGTGCCGCGTACGTGCTCGCCCGGCAGGTAGTAGGGCCGCTCGGTGGTCAGTGTGACGGCGAACTTGGGCAGCACATAGTGGTCGACGGTCACCGTCGTCTCGGAGCTCGTGCCGCCCAGGGTGGCGGTGATCTTATAGGGGCCGGTGTTGACCTGGTCGGCCAGGGGGAAATCGGCGGCGGCCACGCCATAGGCGGAGGTCGCGACGGCCTGGTGGAAGACTTTGTTGCCTTTGCCGTCGGCGATCGTCACGTCCAGACTCTGCCCGGCGGCCGGGTGGCGGTCGAGGGTGCCGAGGGCCAGGGCGCGCAGGTGGATCGTCTGCCCGGGCTGGTAGAGCGGCTTGTCGGTGGCCAGGAGCACCCGGTAGTCCCGCTGCAAGGTCACCGGCCGGGCGACCCGGTCGGTATCGCCCGCGGCCGTCGTCTCGACGATCAGCGTCTGGCTGACCACGGCGGTGGG
>DATGEF010000116.1:0-2381 GCA_035310405.1 Chloroflexia bacterium
GGTCGTCACGGCGGCCGCGGACGGCACCCTGCGCGTGTGGGCGACGACCACAGGTCGGGCACTCGACGAGCTGGCGGGCCACCACGCCGCCGTGCGGGCGGTGGCGCTGACGGGCGATGGGCGGCGGGCCGTCTCGGCGTCGGCCGACGGGACCGTGCGGGTCTGGGACCTGACCACGAGCCAGACGCTCCACACGCTGGCCGGCCACGGCGCCGTCTCGGCGGTGGCCGTGACGGCTGATGGCCGGCGGGCTGTCTCGGCGTCGGCCGACGGGACCGTGCGGGTCTGGGACCTGGCTACGGGCCAGCCGCTCCACACGCTGGCCGGCCACGGCGCCGGCGTCTCGGCGGTAGCGGTCACCGCGGACGGGGAGCGGGCCGTCGCGGGGGCCGGCGATGGGACACTGCGTGTGTGGGATCTGACCACGGGGCGGGCGCTCCAGGTCCTGACCGGTGCCGGGGGCGCGGTCGGGGCGCTGGCGCTGACTCAGGCTGGAGAGCGGGCCGTCGCGGCCGCCGCGGATGGGGCGCTGCGTGTATGGGACCTGACCACGGGCCGCACGCTGCAGGTGCTGAGCGGCCACCGCGGCGCGGCGGTCGCTGTGGTGGTTACGGCAGATGGACAGCGGGCCGTCGCGGCCGCGGCGGATGGGACGCTGCGCGTGTGGGACCTGGCTACGGGCCGCACGCTGCAGGTGCTGACCGGCCACCGCGGCGCAGTGGCCGCCGTGGTGGTTGCGGCCGATGGGCAGCGGGCCGTCTCGGCCGCTCAGGACGGGACGGTGCGGCTGTGGGACCTGGCCACGGGCCGCAGCCTGGCCAGCTTCTCCGGCCCGGCCCCCTTTTGGTCGTGTGGGCTGATGCCGGATGGAGAAACGATTGTCGCGGGCGATGAGCGGGGCCAGGTGCATTTTCTGCGCTTAGCCGGCGGCTGATGGCGGGGCGGACCGTCCCGATCTGCCCGCCCCCTTCGGCAATCGAAAGCCATCACGCATTTTCCAGGCGCAAGAAATGGACCCGACCCCGCTCGTCGCCCGCGACGATGATCAAACCGTCGGGCGCGACGGCGCAGGACCAGAAGGGCGCGTCCCCGGCGAACGTCGCGACCAGGGCGCCGCTGGCCAGGTCGTAGATCCGCAGCGTCCGGTCCCCGCCCCCCGCCACGATATGCCGGCTGTCGGGGGTTACCACCAGAGCATGGATGCCCTCGCCGGGGCCGGCGAGCGGGCGGAGGACGGCGCCCTGGGCCAGGTCCCAGACGAGGATCTGGTCCCAGGCGCCGGCGAAAGCGCGCCGGCCGTCGGGGCTGATCGCCAAGCTGCCCAACGGGCCGCTATGGCCTTCGAGCGCCGGCAAGGGGGCGCCGCTACCCAGGTCCCACACGCGCACATCCTGCTCCCAGGAGGCGGAGAGGGCGCGCCGGCCGTCCGGCGTCACCACGACCGCGGTCAAGGAATCAGTGTGGCCGGCAAAGGTACCCAGGACCGTCCCACTGCGCAGATCCAGCACCCAGAGCAGGTGGTCCCCGGCGGCGATGACGGCCCGCTCCCCATCCGGGGTTAACGCCAGGGCCTCTACCCCTTGAAAGAGGGGACCGGCGAGCGTGCGAACAAGGGCGCCGTCGGTCAGGTCCCAGATGTGCAGCGCGCTGTCCGGCCCCCCGGAGACCGCGTGCCGGCCCCCGGGGATCGCCGCCACCGCTTGCGCCCAGGCGGCCGCGCCGGTGATTGTGCGCAACTCGGCCCCGGTGGCCAGATCCCAGACCCGTAGCACGCGATCGCTGGACGCCGCGACGGCGTACCGGCCGTCGTGAGTCACCGCCAGCGCGAGCACCGTGCGGGAGTGGCCGGGCCGGCGCGCCGGCGGCGCTCGCGGGCTGGTCAGGCGGGGCACGATCGAGCGCAGCCAGGGGCCGGGCGCCAACGACCGGGCCGCCTCCAGGAGCGTGGCGATCTCCGGCGCGGCGGCGAGATCGAGGCGGCCCCAGAGCTGGCTCGCCAGTTGCGGGGGGGTGGCGGTCAGGATCGGTGCGGCCAGGCGGAGGGCGCCCTGCACCTGGCGCGCCACCGTGTCGTCGGCAGGGAGCGCGTCGAAATCGGCCAGCAGGGCGGCGCTACCCGCCTGGTGCAGGCGGGTGAGCAGCCAGCGCGGGTCGAACAGGAGCGCGCGCAGCTCGGCCCCGCGGCCGGCCTGCACGAGCGCGGGGCCCAGGTGCTCCCCGACGTCCGGGCCGGACGGCAGCGCGTACAGGTCGTCCCAGGCGTTCACCAGACGGGCCTGCAGGGCGGCGCGGTCGGCCACCTGCGCGGCCAGGTGCGCGCGGACCAGCTCGTGCAGGCGGATGCTGTCGGTGGGCGGGTCTGGCTGGAGCAGGGCCAGCGC
>DATGEF010000117.1:0-9987 GCA_035310405.1 Chloroflexia bacterium
CAGGGGCCCCGGCGGCGCCAGCGCCGGCCGGGCGGCGAGAATCTCCGGCAGCAGGCGGGCCAGCTCCGTCAGCCAGACCGGCTCCAGGGCGGGCCAGGGCGCGGTGCGTAACCAGGTCGCCAGGGGCGCGTAGGCGACCTCGGGTTCGCCCGTATAGCACGTCGCGCTGGCCGTCGCCACGCCCTGGCGGGCGGCCCAGTCGCGCCCTTCTTCGGCCAGCCGGCTCTTGCCGATCCCCGCCTCGCCGGCGATCAGCACCAGCTGGGGGCCCAGCGTGGTCCGGCGCCAGGCCGCCTGCAGCACCTCCAGCTCGGCGGTGCGGCCCACCAGGGACGGGCGCGCGACGGGCGCGGGACCGATCGGGGTGGGCCGCTCGAGCAGCAGGTCGTATAACTCGCGGGTGGGCGGGCTCGGCGCCACGCCGAGCTCCCGCTCCAGGATCGCCGCACATTGATGGTAGGCGCGCACGGCGGCGGCGTAATCGCCCAGGCGCGTATACAGTTGGATCAGTCGGCGGTGGGACGCTTCCTGCAAGGGGTCGTGGGCGATCAGGCGATCGGCATAGCCGATCGCGGGGCCGAAGGCGTGCTCGGCTTCGAGCAGGGTGAGCAGCCCCTGCAGGGCCTGGACGAAGCCCTGGCGGAGGCGCTCGCGCTCGTCGAGGATCCAATCGTCGTAACAGCTGGGGAGCAGATCGGCGGTATATTGGGCGATAGCGGCTTCCAGGCCCGCGCGGGTGCGGGGGCCCTGGAGCGCGTCCACGAAGTCGGCCACATCCAGCGTGATCGCGGCCGTGGGGCACCATTGCAAGGCCCCGGCGCTGGCCATGAGCCACCGATCCGGGTCGGGCAGGGCCTGGCGCAGCTCGTGCAGCAGCTTGCGCAGATTAGCCCGGGCGCGCGCTTCGGCGGTATCCGGCCAGAGGAGGAAGGCCAGGTGGGCCCGCAACTGCGGCGCATCCCGGTGCAGCACCAGGTAGGCCAGGAGCGCCTGCACGCGCGGCGAGGTAATCGTGGTGATCGGCGTCTCGCCATAGGAGACACGCAGATCGCCCAGCAAGCGGATATGGAGGGGGGGCGGCACGGCAGCCGCCCCTTCCCCCTGGGTCACCCTCATCATCTGTTCTGGTTAATCCAGGCCGCGATATCCTGCACCACGGCAGCCGTCACGTGGCCCGCCACCTGGTAGTCTTGCGGCTGGGCCTTGGCGTTCGGCGTTTCGATGAACAGATGGTAGAGGTGCGGATAGCTCTTGAACGTGACGTTCCTCCGCGCTTGCAACGCATCTTTCCAGATCTGGAAATCGGCCATCGTCACCTGGTAGTCGGCCTCGCCCTGGAGGATGAGCATGGGCTGAGCGAGTCCCCGCGCGACCTCGGCAGGGTGATAGCCCCGCAGATCGAGCCAGTACGCCGCCGGGATGCCTAGCGGCAGCTTGCTGGCCGGCGTGTCCGGCGCCAGGGCCGGGCTGTCCACCAGGGCGACCTGGGCTTTCAGCGTATCCAGCTGCTGCTGCTGATCGGGCGTGGGCGTGCCGGCCAGCGAGAAGATATAGGTGTACTGGTCCAGGAGCGTGTCCGCGAAGGGGCGGGCCAGGCCGGCCAGGACGATCAGTCCGGCCAGCTGGGGGTCGCGCGTGCCGATCCGCGGGATGTCCATGCCGCCCAGGCTGTGCCCCAGCACGAAGATGCGGTGGGGATCGATCTGGGGCGTGCTCCGCAGCACGGTCACCGCGGCGAGCGCATCGTCGGTGGTCTCCTGGTCCAGTGTGATCGTCTGGACCAGGGCCGCCATTTGCCGGGGGTAGACCTTCGTCCGCTTGTCGTAGCGCAACACGGCGATGCCCTGCGAGGCCAGCCCCCAGGCCAGGTCGCGGAAGGGCTTGTTCGGCCCGATTGTCTCGTCCCGATCCTGGGGCCCAGAGCCGTGGACCAGGACCACTGCCGGGAACGGGCCGGCGCCCACCGGCAGCGTGAGCGTGCCGGGCAACACCCAGGCACCGCTGCCCACCTGCACCGCGGTTTCCTGATATGCGGTGGGCTGGACATAAGCGGGCAGGTTGGTGGCCCCGGGTGAGGGGGTCGGCCCGGCGGCCGGGGCCGGGCTGAAGAACAACCCGCCAATCTGCCCGTCGGGGTCGAAGACCAGGCGGACGTCGATATTGGCCTGCGCAAAGGCACAGGTCACAAAGACGATGCGATAGGTGGTGCCGTTCTGCTGGGCCGTGGTTGTGCGGGTGCCGACCTGGGTTTTGAAGGCCCCTACTTGCGCCAGCAGACTCTGCCAGGTCGAGGCCAGCTTGTCCGCCGGCAGCTGCTGCCGCATGGTCGGGTCGAGCCGCTGCTCAGCCGTGGCGAAATCCTGCTGCACCAGTAGATCGACAAATTGCTGCGCCTGGGATGGGAGGTTGCCGGTTGGGCCGCCCGGGGTCAGCGTCGGCGTGCTGGGCAATGGGGACGCGGTGCTGGTGGGCGCAGCCGCTGGGCTCGTGGGCGTGTTTTCCGGGGGGGCCAGCACGCTGGTCGGCGTGCTGGCCGGCCCCAGGTCGCAGCCGGCCAACAGGAGCGTGGCCCCGGCGAGCAGGACCCGCAGCGCGGAACGCATGGTCTTCATGGGTTACTCCTCCTTTGGAACGGACGGGGCGGGTGCGTCGCGTAGCGGCAGCGTGACGCGGAATGTGGCGCCGGCCCCGGCCGCGCTGGTCACGGCGATCGTGCCGCCGTGCGCTTCCACGATCTGGCGCACGATATACAAGCCCAGGCCGAAGCCCCCGTAATTGCGCATGTCGACCGCGCGCGCGAAGCGTTCGAAAATCCGCTCCTGGTCCGCGGCGGCAATGCCGATGCCCTCGTCGCGCACCAGGAGCCAGGCCGTATCCGCGTCGACCCCGGTTGCCAGGGTGATCGGCCGCCCGAGCCCATACTTGATCGCGTTGGCGAGCAGGTTGGTGACCACCTGCTCGACGCGAGAGCGGTCCCAGTTGCCGACCACCGGCGTGTCCGCCTGGAGGGTGAGCGCGGCCTGCGCATTGGCCAGCTCCGCCCCGAAGCGCTCGGCGACGCTGCGTACGACCTCGGCCAGGTCGACCTCTTCCCGCTCCAGTTCGAGCCGGCCCGCGGTAATGCGGGAGATGTCGAGCAGCGTATTGATCAGCTTGACCAGCTGTTTGCCCTGGCGATCCGACCGCTCCAGCATGGCCAGGATCCGTTCGGGGGGCAGGGTCGCCAGTGTGCCCTTGCGCGCCAGCTGGATCAGCATCTGCCCTTGCAGCTGCAGGCCGGTCAGGGGGGTTTTCAGCTCATGCGAGGCGATGCTGAGGAACTCTTCGCGCAGGCGGATGGCCTGCTGGGCCTCCTGATACAGTTGGGCATTGTCAACCGCGATGCCGGCCCGGCGGGCCAACTCTTCGGCCAGGTCCAGGTCGGTCGGGCCATAGTGCCGGCCGGACTCGGCCATCGCCAGCGTGAGCACGCCGATGGGCCGCCCGCGCGCCACCAGCGGCACAAACATGATCGACGCGATGCCGAGCTGCCGGAGGAGCGTCAGGTGGGCGGCATCCCGGGCCTCGGCGACCAGCATCGACTCCGTGACCTGCGCGACCAGCGCGGCGCGGCCGCTGCGCAGCACGCCGGGTAAGCCCTGCGCCGCGCTGAGATCCGGGGGGTAGGACCGCCGGACTTCTTCGGCCAGGGCGATTTTGGCCGGGTCGTCATGCGCCCGGGCCAGCACGCGGAGCCCGCCCTGAGCGTCCGGTACTTCGACCGTACACCAATCCGCGAGCTGCGGCACGGCCAGGTAGGCCACGCTCTGCAGCGTCGTCTCATAGTCCAGGGAGGAGGCCAGCACATCGCTGACCTCGGCCAGGAACGCCGATCGCTGCTGAGCCTGTTCGGCGGCGGTCCGCAGGCGGCGTTGCTCTTCGTAGAGCTCGGCACTGCCGATGGTCGCGGCGGCAATATTGGCCAGGGCCGTCGCGATGCGGACTTCGATCGGGCTGAATTGCCGGGGCTGGCGATAATAAAACGCGATCGAGCCGGCGGCCTGGCCGTGGATCGTCAACGGCACGACCAGCAGCGAACAGATCCCTTCCCGGCGATAATCGTCGACGCGGCGCGCCACGGCCGGGCTCGTCTCGATATCTTCGGCCAGGATCGGCCGGTCAAAAGGCCGGCGCCGGCCATAGCTCTGGAGCATCTGTTGCTGGTAAGCGGGGGATAGCCCGGCCGTCGCCGCGATGCCCCAGGTTCCGGTCGCGAGATCGAACCGCCAGACGGCATAGGCGTCAGCGGCGATCAGGCGCCGGGAGAGATCCAGGATCGCCGGCAAGACCGCCTCCAGCTCCAGCTTGCTGATCAGGTTGCTGGACGCTTCCACGAGCAAGGTCAGTTGCTCTTCGAGGCCCTGCTGGCGCCGGGTTGCTTCCTCGGTTTCCAGATGCCTATCCTTTCTCCATCCGCTACGTGCTCTGGATGGGCCCTGGGCTTATTATACCGCATGCTGGGCGCGCTCTCCGCCCCCGTGGGAACGCGGGCGGCTCAGGGTGAGAACGGGGGCCGGCGGCGGCGGAGTGCTGGGGCCAGCGAGTTGCTGAGGGCCACCCCGGCCGCGAGCGCCCCCCCCAGGAAGAGGGCGTGGACCAGCCCCAACAGGCCGGCGATATTCTGGCTCTCGGCCAGGTCCAGCATGCCGTTGTAAATCGCCAGCCCGGGAAGCAGCGGCATGATGCCGGGGACCACATAGAGAGTCACGGGCGCATGCTGCCAGCGGGCGAGTCCCCAGCTCAAGAGGCCGACCACGAAGGCGGCCAGAAACGTCGCGCCGAGGCCGGTGTCCTGGAGATTGACGACGATCAGGCTCGTCAGCCAGCCCACCGCCCCGGCCAGGCCGGCCGTCAGGATGGCAAAGCGGGGCACCTGATTCGACACGGCATAGCACGCGGACGCGCCAAAGGCCGCCGCCACCTGGATCGGGATCTGCCAGACCGCGCCGGCCGGGCTGTGCAGGCCGATGTGCAGGCCGAGATCCACGGCGCGGCTCAAGACCAGGCCCACGCCACTGGCCAACGCCGCACCTTTGAGTATGGTCTCCAGGCCGCGGGCGCCGCTGCTCAGTAAGTTCCCCGAGATGCCGTCTTGCACGCAGGTCAAAAGCGCCGCCCCGGGCACGAGCTTCATGATCCCGCCGGCGATGACCAGGTCGGCATGGATCGGCAGCCCGGCGGCGACCAGGGCCAGGGCGATCGCCGTTGCCAGGGCCGCGCCGAACAGGTCGCCGAAAATGGCGGGGATGTTGCTGCGATAGAGCCCGGCGCCGACGAGCAGGACGAGGATCGTGCTGACAAAGGCTGGGACGACCTCGGGCAGCCCGCCGCCCAGCAGCAGGGCCACCCCGGCCGCCGAGCCGGCGCCCGCGCTCAGCCCGAGCCAGAAGGGGTAGGGGTCCGCCGCCTGCTCGATGGCATCCAGTTCCAACTGGGCGGCGGCCAGGGGAACCCGGCCCTGGCTGATGCGCCGGGAGAGATCGTTGACCGCCGAGATGCGGTAATAATGCGTCGCCCGCGTGCGCACGCGATGCACGAGCGTGACCGGGGCGGGCAACCGGGGATCGTCGACCGAGACATAGATGCCGGTGGGGGTGACCAGACAATGGCTCTGGGCCAGGCCGAAGGCATGCACGACAATATTGACCGTCTCTTCGACGCGGGCGGTCTCGGCCCCGCTCTGGAGCATGATCTCGCCCGCCTGGACGGCCAGAGCCAGGATGCGTTTCGGAGTGGGGCCGTCCGGCGGGTCGCCGCGCGCGCCGGGGGGAGCGGGTCCATCGCGCGGCGGCACGGCGGTCACCGGCGCAGGGCGTCGTAAACCAGCGAATGGAAATGGTGGACCCCATTTTCCCGCTTCACCGAGAACCGGCCCCGGTCGTAGGCCCGCGAACTCAGACCCCGTTGCACGGCCTCGCAGATGGCGATGTCTTCTTGCTGAATTTCATCGCTGAAGGCCACCGCCTGCTGCACGCCCTCCCAGGCCGCGCCGCCGCCCTGCTCATGGAAGAACCACTCGAAGATGGTCAGCGTGCGGTCGAGGCCGAGCGGAATGATCAGGTTGCTGGACATATTGTCGGGATAGATGTTGACCATGAAGTTCGGGAAAACCCAATAATAGAGCACTTCCTCGTCGGCCTTGACTTCAGCGTAGCGGCGGCCGGCCCCGCTGCCCAGCGCCGGCCGCAAGGGGGCGAGCTGCCGGGAATGCTGGGCGTGGGTCTCGACGCGGTAATTCTCGTAGTCCAGCTCGCGGTACAGGCCCGGGTGGGCGATCGGCAGGTGGTAGCCTTCCAGGTAATTGTCGATGTACACTTTCCAGTTACAGGCGATGATGTAATCGCGGCGCTCCACCGGCCGCATCTGGGCCAGCGGGATGTGGGCGGTTTCCTCCAGGATCTGGCCGAGGGTGGCACTTAACGGCGGGGCCGCTGGATCCAGGTTCACGAACACGAAGGGGCCCCAGGTATCGACCTGCACGGGCTGCAAGCCATAGCACGCTTTATCGAACTCCTCGACCCCCTCGAACTCGGGCGTGGTGCGCAGCTGGCCGTCCAGCCCATAAGTCCAGCCGTGGTAGCGGCATTGCAGGGATTTGCGGTTGCCTTTGCCGGCGGCCACGTTGCCCGCCCGGTGCCGGCAGACGTTATAGAAGGCGCGCAAGACGCCATCGGTGCCGCGGGTGACGACGAGCGGCTCGCCGACTACCTCGCCGGTGATAAAATCTCCCGGGCGCGCCACCTCGTCGATCCGGCCGATGGCCTGCCAGGTCCGGGTGAAGATCTTATCCTTTTCCAGGGTCTGGAACTCGGGGGCCGTATACCAGCGCGCCGGCAAGGTGGTCGCCCGGGCCAGGTTCGGCTCGAACTGGTAGTCGCTCAACAGGGCAGCAAGGTCGGGCATCGGATCACTCCTTCGAAAATAAAAATCAGCTCATCCCTCGGTGCGCCAGGCCAGGAGCATGGCGGCAGCAGCTTGCGGGGCAACAGCGCGGGCAGTGGATCGTCCGATTATACCACGAATAGCGGCGGTTGGGGTTAGCGGCAGCTGCCGTCGGACGGCGTCGCCGTTGGGGGGGCGTCGTAGCCCGCGGCGCCGAGCAGCGGCGGGGCGCTGCTGGAGTGGCCGGGCGTGGGTGCCAGGGGCCCGGCCCCGGCCTTTTCGGCCGTGAGGGTCGGCGGGGGGCTGCCGGCCTGGCCCATGGCCCCCGGGCTCGTGCGCCCGAAGAACGCATCGAGCATCGGCCGGGCTTTGTCCCAGCGGAGTTCCAGATTGTCGGTGCTGCCGACCGGGAGGACCATTGTGCTGTCGATCTGGGCCGTATACAGCCCCTGGCTGCCGATGTCGCCCGCCAGGCGGGCCAGCGCCCATTGTTGCTCGGGCGGAATATTGGTTTCGACCGCGTCGCCGATCTGGTTCAAGAGGTCCATATACCGCGGCAGCATATTCAGGGCCAGGGCTTTCTCGCGCACCGCCTTGATCACCTGCTGCTGCCGGCGCGCGCGGCCAAAGTCGCTGTCCGCGTGGCGCGTCCGCGCGTACTGGAGCGCGCGCGCGCCATCCATGTGCTGGCAGCCGGCCGCGAACTGGATATGCTCCACACTGTTGTACGGCCCTGGGTACGCCGAGTCGTCGATCGCCGCGGGCACATTAATGTCGATCCCGCCGACCAGGTCGATCACCTTTTGGAAGCCGTCGAAGTTGATGGCCACATAATAGGGGATGGGCACCTGGAGAAAGCGACTGATCGTCGGGACGGCGAGGGCGGGGCCGCCGCCGGGCAGCTTATCATACTCGCCGAAGAAATACGCGGCGTTGATCTTCTGGAGCCCGTAGTGGGGCAGCGTCACCTGCAGGTCGCGGGGCACGCTGAGGATGCCGGCGGTTTTCGCCTGGGGGTCGAGACTGACGATAATAATCGTATCGCTGCGAGCGGTGTCGTCGCCGAGCTCCGCCCGCTTGTCGGTGCCGAGCAAGAGGATATTGATCCGGCCGGGCGGCACGGGCGCGGCCGGCGCGGCGGTGGGCAGGGCCGGAGCCAGCGCCCAGCCCGGCAGGTCGGGAGCGGGCGGGAGCTGGTAGGCGGTGATCCGGGCGGGCGGGGTCCCGGCCGGCGGGGGCGTGGCCGGGTCCGGCCCGAGTCGCGCCGAGTTGGCGGGCGCCTGATCGGGAGGCAGGGGAGGCAGGGGATGATAGATGCGGTTCGAGACCTCCAGCACGCTCGCGCCGACCAGCCCCGCATAGCCGGTGGCCCCGAACAGCACGAGCAGCAGCGCGGCCCCGAGCCAGCGGAGCCCGCGACGGGCGGCGCGGCGGGGCGCCGGCGGCGGGGCCGCCGGGCGGGCCGGGGTGGCCCGGCGGCGCGGGATGGGGGGGGCCGTAATCGCGGGCGGCTGCTGCGCCCAGCGGCTCCAGGCGCGAAACTCACTCGGCGGGCCGGGCGCGGCCCGCCGCGGGGCCGGATCGCGTGCCGCGGGCCCATCCGGGGTTCGCCGCCGCGCCCAGCGGCGCCGGGTCTGTAATTCACGATTGGGCTTGGGTTGCGGGTCAAACATAGGTCGCTTCGTATGCACAGGACTCTTCTGGCAAGAACCGGGCCAGCCCCGGCGCAATCGCCCAAGTCCATTAAACCCGAAACCCGGCCGAAACGCAAGGGGCGTGCAGCGATCCTCCGGGATGAAAAGCGGGCAAGAAAGGGCGAGTCGTGGCGCGCGTCCGATTTTAGCGGGCATGCCCAGGTCGCGCTAAGCATGATCACTTCTTTTGCAAATAGTAGGTACCCAACTGCGAAAGCAACACGTCGTACGGCGGCTGGTTTTCGGGATGCCATTCGAATACCGCGCGCTGGAAGTATTGCACCTTGTAGGGTTGGCCGTTGAGGTCTGATACTTCCGTGAACTCATCCGAAATGGGATAGCCCTGTTGGGCCAACCCACCGTGGCTTTGCCAATAAGCGAGAAATCGGCCTCCCAAGCGCTTGCCGGTCTGGGGGAAAAACACCGAACCGGGACTGGTATTGGGCTCCTGGTTAGAAGCACTCTGCGGATATTTCTGTTGGTAGCGGAAGGTCCCTAACAAGGATAGGAGGACATCATAGGGCGGCGGGTTCTCCGGGTGCGCCTCGAACACAGCACGTTCAAAGTATTGTACCATGTAGAACTGGCCATCGCTGGCACTCTTGTCCCTGATCTGAGTTGTAAGGGGGTAACCTTGCTGGGCAAGGCAGCCATGGGTGTCCCAATAGTCCAGAAACCGGCCCTTCACGGTCTGCCCGGTTTCGGGGAAGGCATAGCTAATGGGTACGGGGGTGGCCGTCATAGTGGGCATCGGTAGCGGGGTGGCGACATTAGGCGCACCACAAGCCGCGATATAACGCTCCACCAGGGCCGAATTTTGGTTTCTGATATTGTCGTTTCCAACCGCCCAGGCATTATGCGTAGCATCGGTGGCGATATCGTATAGGGCGCCCTGCCCAGGGTTAGAGATGCTGCTCCAGCTGGTCCCGTCCCAGTGCTCGATCAATGGCCGGTCTGGGTTGTAGAGTTGCCCTACGGCCCATACATCATTAGCGCCAGCGGCGGTAACGCCAGTTAGCAATCCGGGGCCAAAGCTGGAAACGACATTCCAAGCGCAACCATTCCAATGTTCCACCAAGGTCTGGGCGGGGCCGGGGTTGTTATAGGCGCCGACGGCCCAGACATCATCCGCGGCTACCGCGGCGACGGCGACGAGCTGGCTGCCTTCACCCCCGGATCCAATGTTCGGGCTGGGGACAATCCGCCACCCATCGCCGTTCCAATGTTCGATCAAGGGTTGATTGCCCCTGCCGCGGTCGATACCACCGACTGCCCAAATGTCATTGGCCCCGATAGCGGCAATCCCCAATAGCCCGCTGCCGCTACGGGCGACGCTCGGGGTGGGGACGATACGCCAACTGCTGCCGTTCCA
>DATGEF010000118.1:0-6124 GCA_035310405.1 Chloroflexia bacterium
TGCTGGACCGCCATGGTCCAGGCGCACCTGGCCAGTCGCGACGGGCGCTGGTTGAGCGAGAACACCCTCCAAAAGCAGTTCAAGGGCCAGTTCGGCTTGCACAGCCAAACCGTGCAAGCTCTGGCCCAAAAGCTGAGCGCCAACGTCGATACTGCTCACGAACTCCGTAAATCGAACCCCGCCGCCCAATACCCCTACCGCGCGAAGCTCTACCAGACCGTGCCCTGGAAACAGCAGGCCATCCACCTCAAGGCGGGCCAGCTAGTCCTCTCCAACGGTAGGGCCAATGCGCCCCTGGTGCTCGCCCTGCCTCCCCAGTTCGCCACCACGGCGATTGTCCGGTGTGAGTTGACCTGGCGGGCCGACCATTACGAGCTCTGCCTGACCATCGACAGCGGCACCGTCCCCCCGCCGCTAGCCGCCCCCGCCACGTGCGCCGGGGTGGACTTGGGCGAGGTGAACATCGCGGCGGCGGTCACCGAGGCCGGGGTCGGCATCAGTATCAGCGGGCGCTATCTGCGCTCGGTCAACCGCTTGCGCCTCAAACGCCATACCGCGCTCCACAGCCGGATGCAGCGTTGCACGCCCGGCTCGCGCCGGCACAAGCAGCTGCGGAAATCCAAGGCGCGGGCGTCGGCGGCGTTCTACCGGCAGAGCCGCGACGTGCTGCACAAGGCGGCGCGCCAGCTGGTGAGCTTTGCCCAGGCTGAGGGAGTGACGCAGCTGGCCGTGGGCGACGTGCGTGACGTGGCCGACGGGCCGCAGAAGGGCCGGCACCACAACCAGCGGATGAGCCTGTGGGCGCATGGGCAGTTTGTTGGCTATGTCCGCGAGAAGGCGCGCCAGCAGGGGATCGCTACGGAGTATATCGGGGAAGAGTATAGCACGCGCACTTGTAGCGTGTGCCGGCATTGCCACGCTAGAGCACCACGGGGGCGGGTCTTCACCTGCGCCGGCTGCGGTGCTGTCGTTTCCCGCGACGGAAACGGGGCCGCCAACATCTGTAGTCGCTATCGCCATGGCGAGTATGGGCAGGTGCAGGTCCAATCCATAACGTATCTTCGGGCGACCGAAGTAGTGCTGCGGACTACAGCCACGTTGCCGACTGGCGTCGGAAGCCACGGGCCTTGCGGCCCAGTGGTTTAGTCACACCGCATGGCCATAGTGGTGCGCTGGAGGAGGGGGCATGACGGGGTTTAACTGGGTCGATCTGGCGCTGCTGGTGATGGTGGCGCTGATCGCGATCGGCGCTACGAGCCGGGGCTTTCTGCAGGTCGCCGTGGGGCTGGCCGGCTTTGTCCTCACCTTGACCGCGGCGCTGCTGTTCACCGCGCCGGTGGCCGCCTGGCTCGACACGCATACGGGCGTGCCCCAACTCTGGACGCCCCCGTTGGCTTTCCTGGGCCTCTGGCTGGGCGCGCAGCTGCTCTACACTGGGATCGCCCACGTGCTCTTGCGCCGCACCTTTTACCAGGCGTCCCGATCGCGGGCCAATCGCTGGCTCGCGCTGCTGCCCGGCGCGCTGCAGGGCGTGCTCATCGGCAGCCTGTTGTTGACCTTGCTCGCCCTGGCCCCGATCCCGGGGATGCCCCAGCAGGCTATTCTCAATTCGGCGATCGGCGGGCGGTTGGTGAGTGCCACGGTCGCGGTCGAGCGGCCGCTCGAAGGGGTGTTTGGCCCCGCGCTGCGCCAGAGTCTGGGCTTCCTGACGGTCAAGCCGGAAGGGGAGAGCGGCGAGACGGTTCTGCTGAAGTTCCAGGTGCCCGCGCCGGCGGCGGACCCGGATGCAGAAGAGCAGATGTTGAATCTGGTGAATGCCGAGCGCAGCGGGCGCGGCCTCGCGCCCCTGGTCATGGACCCGGCGTTGCGGCAGCTCGCGCGAGCACACGCCACCGATATGTTCCAGCAGGGCTACTTTTCGCACACCGGCCGCGACGGGCGTTCGCCCTTTGACCGCATGCATGATGCCCGGATCAGCTATAGCGCCGCCGGCGAGAATTTGGCCCTCGCGCCCACCACCGAGTTCGCCCACGAGGGGCTGATGCACAGCCCCGGGCACCGCGCCAACATCCTCAACAGCCAATTCCACAAAATTGGCATTGGCGTCATGGATGGCGGGATTTACGGTAAGATGTTTGTGCAGGAGTTCACCGACTGAGGCCGGGCCCAGTTCGTACGACAGGAGTATGTTTGGACAATTCGACTGATTCACCGGCCAGCGCCGCGCCCAAGAAAGTGCGGGCGTCGCGGAAACGCGGGACCCCCTCGGTCCCGCCCATGGAACCGGAGTCCCCCGCCGCGGCTGTGGCCCCCGCGGCCCCGGGGCCCAAGAAGCGCCGCGCCGCGGCGGCGCGGACCGTCGACCACCCGATCGAGCCGGTCGCGGCGCCTTTCCCGCCCGGCCTGGGGGATTTTGACCCGTACGACCAGGCGCAGTTGCTGGCCGCTTTCCGGGCGCGCTATCCCTTTCCCCTGGATGCCTTCCAGGAGGAAGCGATCGGCTACCTGGCCGCGGGCGAGTCGACGCTGGTCGCGGCGCCGACCGGGACGGGGAAGACGGTCGTGGCCGAGTTCGGAGTCTTCCGGGCCTATGCCCGGGGCTGGCGGGTGATCTATACCACCCCGATCAAGGCGTTGAGCAACCAGAAGTTCCGCGACCTGCGCGAGCAATACGGCGCGGCCGTCGGCCTGCTGACGGGCGATATTGTCGAGAACCGCGAAGGCGCCATCCTGATCATGACCACCGAGGTGCTGCGCAACATGTTGCTGCAAACGCCCGCCGAGCTGTGGGGCGTGGGCTGCATCGTCTTCGACGAGATCCACTACCTGGCCGACAAGGAGCGGGGCACGACGTGGGAAGAGTCGATTATCATGTGCCCGCTCGACGTGCAGCTCGCCTGTCTGTCGGCGACGGTCAGCAATGCGGGGGAGATTGCCGACTGGATCAGCCGGACACACCGGCCGGTCCATCTCGTCACGCACACCCAACGGGCCGTGCCCCTCAACTACTATTACTTCCTCGACGGCGAGCCCCACCTGACGATCGACGCCGCGGGGCGGCAAGTCGCCGACTTCCCGGGCGTGGGCGGCGAGGTCCGGCTGCGCCTGCGGAGCCAGGGTGGCTGGACCACGACCGATGCCGACGGCGATACCCACCGGGCGCGGGAACGCCCGGAGCCGACGCCCCGCGAGATCGTCGACGCCCTGGAGCGGCGCGATATGCTGCCCGCCATTTTCTTCCTCTTCAGCCGGCGGGATTGCGAGGCGGCGGCCGAAGTGTGCGCCATGATGCGCTTGCGGGCGGCCCACGAGCCCGCCACCCGCCAGCGGATCGACGCCGTGCTGGCCAGCTACCTGGACCGCCTGGCGCCGGAAGATCGGGGCCTGGAGCAGGTCAAGACGATCCTCTACCTGGCCCGGCGGGGCCTCGGCTTTCACCATGCCGGCCTGCTGCCGATTCTCAAGCAGCTGGTCGAAGAGCTCTTTAGCCAGGGGCTGATGCGGGTGGTATTCGCCACGGATACGCTCGCCCTGGGCATCAACATGCCGGCGCGTAGCGTGGTCATCGGCCGGATGTCCAAATGGGATGGCGTCCAGCGCCGGCCGCTGATCCCCAACGAGTTCCAGCAGATGGCCGGCCGCGCCGGGCGGCGGGGCATCGACCCGCAGGGGCATGTGATCGTCCCCTACAGCCCCTGGGTCTCGTTTGCGGATGCCCTCACCATTGCGACGGGCCCGCTCCTGCCGGTGGAGAGCGCCTTTACGGTGCGCTACAACACGATCCTGAACCTGTGGGACCCCCCCCAGGGCGACCGGGTGCTGGACGTGATGCGCCATAGCCTCCTCCAATTTCAGCAATCGCGCCGGCTGTTCGACCTGGAGCAGACCGTCGCCGAGTGGGACCGCGCGATCGCGGCGATCCCGGAGGGCTGCCTCATCGGCCTCCCCGCCGGCGAGGAGCTGTTGGGCGAGTACGAAGCGCTGGGCCGCGCCGTGCAGACGGGCCGTGATCGGCTACATAAGTTGCGCGCCGCGCGCGAGCGCCTGGAAGCCAAACGGACCGCGGTACCCTGGCCCCGGCCGGATCGCGAGACCCTGCGCCGCACGCTGCGCGTCTTCCCGCGGGGCGGCGTGGTCCACTTGGAAAACCGGGGCTGGGCCGTCTATGTCGGGCCGCGGCCGGGCCTGGCCGGGTTGTTCTGGCTCGGCGATCAGGTGCGGGCCGTTGAGAGCTATAGCACGATCGACTACCTGCCCCCGCAACGCCCGCAGGTCCCGCTCCCCCCCGAGCTGATCGACCTGGCGGACGGAACCAGCGCGCCGCCCGCCGGCGCGGGGATCGCCGTCAGCCAGGAGGCGCGGGCCTGGATGGCCGAGCAGCTGGCCGGGATCGATCTGCCCGATCTGGAGCAGTGGATCGTCGCCCACCAGCAGACCCAGGGGGCCGAGCTGGACACCCAGCTTGCCCAGTTTGACACGCAGGTCTTGGAAGCCGAAGAGTACGTCCGGCGGGTGGTGGCCGAGGAGCGGGCCCATGCCTGCCACACCTGCCCGGTGCGCAAGCAGCACCGCAGCCACCGGCGGGAGCGGGGGCGGCTCGAAGGCGGCCGGCAGGAGGCCCTGGCCTTTCTCGGGGAGCGCCGCACCTACGAAGATACCCGCCTCCAGACCCTGCTCAGCGGCCTGATCGCCGTGCTGCAACGCTTCTATTACCTGAGCAAGGACGGGCAGAAGACGCCGAAGGCCGCCCGGCTGATGGATATTTTCGATACCAACTCCCTGTTGATCAGCGAGGTCGTGGAGGCGGGCTACCTGGAGGCCTTGAGCGCGGCCGACCTGGCCGAGGCCTTCTCCTGGTTCGCCTATGACCGCGATATCGAGTTCCGCAACCGCAATTTGCTCCCGGCCAACCTGGTTCACCTGCGGCGGCGCCTGGACGACCTCCAGCGTGATATTTTCGGCGTCGAGCGGCGCCATGACCTCTTGATCACCACGGGCTATAACCCCTACTTTTACGGGATCGTGCGCGCCTGGTGCCGGGGCGCGAATATGGCCGATCTCTTGACCAAAGTGGAGATCAGCGAAGGTGACATCGTCATGGCGATGACGAAGACGCTGGATGTGATGCGCCAGGTGCGTGAGATGCTGATCCACCACGAGCCGGCGGCGCCCCTCGTGGGGTCGTTTCGCGAGGCCGAAGGCTTGCTGCGGCGCGGCGTGGTCGAGATGGTCAACCGCATAGGTTTCGTGCAGAGTATGGCGCCCGCGGCGGCCGGCGCGGCCCCTGCCGCGGCAGAGGCCGCGCCGGCCGCGCGGGCGAGCAGTGGCTTTGCCGATGTCGATCGGATGCTGGGTTTGCTGGCCGACCCAGATTCCAAGCCAGCGATCATCCACCCGCCCGATCGGGAATTACAGCGGCCGGAGCGGCCGGCGCGGTTTCCGCGGCGCGAGCGGCCGGATGCGCCCGGCGGGCCGGGGGCCGGGGGCGCGCGGGAGCGGGATGCCGGGCCGGCGCGGCGCGGGGGCCCCCCGCCCAAGAAGCGGTCGCGGCCCGGGGCGGGGCGCGATAGCGGGGCGGGCGGGCGGGCGCGGCGCGGCCGGTGATCGCCGGTGGACCGCTTTCGCGCCCTGGCCCAGTTCGACACACTGGGGCTCGCCCGCGAGTCCCCCATGCCGATCAACCAAAGAGGCCGGGGTAGCGAGGAGACAACGGGCACTGACCAGACTAACTCCCAGTCGGCAGGATCGTCAGCCCGCGTAGGCGGGCTTCGCCCGTTGTTGCCGCGGCTTCAGCCGCCGGGCGTCGGCCCCAGGATCGCGTCACGCGCTGAGGTGGATCGGCAGGGGGCTCGCCCGCGAGTCCGATGCCGTCTATCCCGGTCGCGACTCGCCCCCTTGGGTGGCGGCGCGCTTGTGTTGTCGACCGCTGTTCGGGTACAATTTAGAGACGGCCCGCCGGGCAGCAGATCCGGCTAGAGGAGCGGAGCGCATGGCAGACGAACGGCTGGCGGGCCTGGGACCCGCCGAACAGGCACTTCTCCAGGGCCGGCTGGCGGCCCTGTTCGCGGCGGCGCCGGGCCATCCCGCGGCGGACCCGGCCACCCTGGCCGAGCAGGTCACCGCC
>DATGEF010000119.1:0-6859 GCA_035310405.1 Chloroflexia bacterium
CGGGCTGCGCCCGGCGTTGCCGCGGCTTCAGCCGCCGGGCATCCGCCGCGCCCACCCAGGAAAAGGGGCCGACCAAACTCTTCGACGCGCGATCGCGTATAATCTAGGGAAAGGAGCATAGTCGATGAAAGAAAAGGCAACATTTGCGGCCGGCTGTTTCTGGGGCGTGGAAGCCGAGTTCCGGCAGATCACGGGTGTCCTGGCGACGTCCGTCGGCTACACGGGCGGGGCGTTCACCAACCCGACCTATCATGATGTCTGCGGGGGGCGGACCGGGCATGCGGAAGCAGTCGAAGTGGAGTATGACCCGGCGCGGGTCTCCTACGACGCCCTGTTGGCCGTGTTCTGGGAGAACCATGACCCGACGCAGCTGAATCGCCAGGGGCCGGACGTCGGCGCCCAGTATCGGTCGGCGATCTTTTACCACACGCCGGAGCAGCACGCCGCGGCGCTCGCCTCCAAGGCCCGGCTGCAGAGCGCGGGCCGCTACCGCAAGCCCATTGTGACGGAGATCACGCCGGCCGCGGAGTTCTACCGCGCCGAGGATTATCACCAACAATATTTAGAGAAGCGGGGTCTGTCCAGCTGCCGGATTGGTTAGCGCAGCCCCAGGTTTCGACAAAGATGTAGAAAAGGATGGATTGTGACTTTTACCGTATTCAATTTTGACCGGCGCGTCGCGGCCGGCGTGCAGGCGTTGGGCTACCAGGTGCCGACGCCGATCCAGGCGCAGGCCATGCCGCCGATTCTCGCCGGCCGCGACGTGATGGGCCTGGCCCAGACCGGCACGGGCAAAACCGCCGCCTTTGTGCTGCCGATTTTACAGCGGCTGCTGCCCGGGCCGCGGGGGCGGGTCCGCGCCTTGATCCTGGCGCCCACCCGGGAGCTCGCCGAGCAGATCCATGTGGCGATCGAGGATCTGGGCCAGGAGACGGGCTTACGGAGCCTCACCCTCTATGGGGGGGTGGGCCGGCACCCGCAAATCCAGAAGCTGCGGGGCGGCGTGGACATCGTGGTGGCCTGCCCGGGGCGCTTGCTCGACCACATTGCGGAGAGCACGATCACGCTCTCCCAGCTGGAAGTGCTGGTCCTGGACGAGGCCGACCGTATGTTCGACATGGGCTTTTTGCCCGACATCCGCCGCATCTTACGGCATTTGCCGGCGAATCGGCAGACGCTCTTATTCTCGGCGACCATGCCCCCCGATATCCGCCAGCTGGCCCAGGAGGCGTTGCGCAACCCGATCACGGTGCAGATCGGCCTGGCCGCGCCCGTGGACGCCGTCGCGCACGCGCTCTACCCGGTCGCGCCCCATCTCAAGACCGCCCTGCTGATGGCGCTGCTGGAGCAGACCGACACCGAATCCGTGCTGGTCTTTACGCGCACCAAGCACCGGGCCAAGCGCGTGGGGGAGCAGTTGCAGAAAGCCGGGTATCGCGGCGCGTCGCTGCAAGGCAACCTGGCCCAGAATCGCCGGCAGGCGGCCCTGGATGGCTTTCGGGACGGCACCTATCAGGTCCTGGTGGCGACCGACATCGCCGCCCGCGGCATTGACGTGTCCAGTATCTCGCACGTCATCAATTATGACATGCCCGATACCGTCGACGCCTACACGCATCGCATCGGGCGCACCGGGCGGGCCGCGCGCACGGGGGATGCGTTCACCCTCGTCACGGCCGAAGATGCGGAGATGGTGCGGGCCATTGAGCGGGTGCTCGGCGCGCCCTTAGAGCGCCGCACCTTGCCCGGGTTCGATTACGCGCTCACGGCGCCGGCGCACAATACCGAATTCGCGCGGCCGCCGCGGCCACCGCAACACCGCCGGGCGCCGGCCGCCCCCGCCGCCCCGCCGCCCCGGCCGGCCGCGGCCCCGCCACCGGCGCCGCCGCGGCCCCGGCCGCCGGCGCCCGCGCACCCGCGCCCGCCCGTGCCCGCCCGCTCGGGGCCCCGGCCGCCCGCGGCCGCCCCGCCCCTGTCCAGTGGATCCCGCGGCCGCCCGCGCCGCGCCCGCCCGCCGGGGTCGCGTACCACCTCCCAGTAATGGCCCCCGGCCCCCACCGAGCACCCCGGTGGGGGCGCGGATATTGCTGAGGCGGAGCCGGCAGGAAAGGGGGCTCGCCTCATGCTGGTGGGGAAGTGGATCCCGGCCTGGATCGGCCGGCCGTTACGGCGTGGGCTGTCCCGCGTCCCGCGGCTCAGCTTGCTCTGGCGCGGGCCCGGCCGGATTCCGAAACGCCATTTGCGCCAGGTGCGAGCATCCTGGTGGGGAGGCGACGTGCGCTGGTACCCCCTGGGCACGCCGCCCCGCCGCCATAACCGGGTGACCCCCTTGATCGACGGGCAGGCCTATTTCTCCGCCCTCCAGGAGGCACTCGCGCACGCCGAGCACTATGTGTATATCAGCGGCTGGTGTCTCACCCCGGACATCCCCCTCGCCCGGGAAGACCGGCCCGCGCTCCAGGCGACCCAGTTGCTCACGCTCCTGGCGGCCGCCGCGGCCCGGGTGCCCGTGCGGGTGCTGCTCTGGAGCGGCGCCGGCCTGCTGTTTCAGCCCACCCGGCAGACCATGAAGGCGGTGCAAACCCAGATTCAGACCCAAGGCCACGGCGACCTGATCTGCCGGCTGGATAATACCGCCCGGTTTAGCCACTGCCATCATCAGAAAGCGGTCGTCATCGACGGCCGAGTGGCCTTTGTCGGCGGCATCGATCTGACCACCTTCGGCGGGGACCGCTGGGACACGCCCCGGCACCCGTTGCGCCTGGGGCTCAACTGGCACGACGTGATGCTCCAGATCGAGGGGGAAGCCGTCGCCGACGTCGAGCGGAACTTCCGCGAGCGCTGGCGGGCCGTGGCTGGGCCGGCGCCGCTGCCGCACCACGCGCCGGTCTGGGAGCGGGGTTGGACGATGCCGGTGCAGATCCTGCGCACCATCCCGCGCCGCACCTACGCCTTTGCCCGGCACGGCGAGTTTGGCATCCGCCATGCTTATCGGCACGCCTTGCGCCAGGCCCGCCGCCTGATCTACCTGGAGAATCAGTACCTCTGGTCCCCGGAGATCCGGGATATCTTGCGCGCCGCCCTGGAGACGCCCCCGGCGGCGGCGTTTCGCATCCTCATCGTCCTCCCGGCCGCCGCCGAGGATGGCGAGGCCGATAACGATAAGCACGTCGACGAGCTGCTCGCCGCGGACAAGGGCCGGGGCATCCTCTCGGTCTATTCGACCTATACCTCGGGCGTGGCCGGCGGCGAGCACCCGTTTACCTATAAGCCGATCTACGTCCACGCGAAAGTCGCGATCGTCGACGACGAATGGCTCACCGTGGGCTCGGCCAACTTAAACGACCGCAGCCTCTATACCGACAGCGAGATCAACGCGGCGGTGCGCGATGCCGGCCTGGCCCGCCGCCTGCGGGCCGATCTCTGGGCCGAGCACCTGGGGATGGCGCCGGCTGAGGTCGCGGCGGCCGATCCGATCGCGCTGATCGACGGCGTCTGGCGCACCCGGGCTACGGCGAACGCGGCGATCATCGCCCAGGGCGACCGCCCACTGCCCAATGCCGTGCATCTGTACCATGTCCACCACAAGCCGGGCGCCGTGGCGCTCGCCGAGACCGAGGCCCTGCTCTTCGATCTTTAGCGGGGCTGGCTCTGGCACGCCACCTGCTTGGTTGCTGGCAGACTCGGGAGGAGGTGCCGACTAGTGCTGCGTGCGGGTTCCCCATTGGTCAGCCGGTGGACCATCGTCGCCGGGCAGCGGATGCACGCCCGGGTCGGCGGGGCCCGGCGCCTGCCGGCGGATCTGCCGGTGATCCTGGTCCATGGGCTGGGGGTGTCCAGCCGCTACATGGGGCCCACCGCGGATCGGTTGGCCCCGTTTTATCGGGTCTATGCGCCCGATCTCCCCGGCTTTGGGCGCAGTGCCCGGCCGCGCCAGGCCCTCGACGTCCCGGGGTTGGCCGATGCGCTCCACGCCTGGCTGCGGGCCAACCGCCTGGAACGGGCCGCGTTTCTCGGCAACTCGATGGGCTGCCAGGTCATCGTCGACCTGGCGGCGCGCTATCCGGCGGTGGTCGCGCGGATCATTCTCGTCGCCCCGACCATCGATCGGCGGGCGCGCCACCCGCTCGTGCAGATCGGTCGCGCCTTGTGGGATATGCGGGGCGAGCGGCTCAGCCTCGTGCCGATCGTCACCCGGGATTATCTCGCCGCCGGGCTGATCCGCGATGCGGTCACCTTCCACTACGCGTTGCAAGACCGCATCGAAGACAAATTGCCGCGCGTCCGGGTGCCGGCCCTGGTCATCCGCGGGGCGCGCGACCCGATTGTGCCGCCGCGCTGGGCGCAGGAGGTCACCGGGCTTCTGCCCGCCGGCCGCCTCGTCGTGCTGCCGGGGGCGCCGCACGCGGCCAACTATTCCCGGGCCCCCCAGCTCGTGGCCACCATCCTGCCATTTCTGCGCGAGCCGCCGGGCGCCCCCGCGCCCTGAGATCAGACCGCGCTTTCGCGACCTGCTATAATAGAGAGAACTAGCTTAGCCCTTCAGTGACCTGTGGAGGCCCGCCCATGACAACCAGCAATCCCTACATCTTTGGCGACCCGGCCATCGATCGCCAGCGGCTCGTGACCCAGACCCAGCTGTTCAGCAATTATATTCTGGCCAATGCCCACCGGCTGGTGGGGAGCGATATCCGGCGCATCCTCGACCTGGGTTGTGGCGAAGGCCAGCTCGGGCTGCTGCTACAAGAGCTGTACCGCCCTCAGGCGCAGCTGGTCGGCATCGATAAAGATGAGCGGGCCATTACCACCGCCCGGGCCCGCGCCCAGGAGCTGGGCCGGGCCCGCGTCGAGTTCGAGGTGGGGGATGCGATGGCCCCGGAATCGGTGGCGCCCGGACCTTTCGATCTGGTCTATATTTCCTTTCTCTTGATGCATCTCCCCCGCCCGGATCAGGCCCTGGCCGGGGCCTACAACACCTTGCGCCCCGGGGGGTATGTCTGGGTGAAGGATCTCCATCTCGACACGCGGACGGCGATTAAACACCCCTCCTTTAAGAAGTTGGGCGATGTCATGGCCGATACCATGACCGCCATCGGGGTCAACTCCTTTATCTCGGTGCAGGTCCCCGCCCTGCTGACAGCGGCGGGGTTTACGGAGATCCGGGAGGAGGTCGAGGAATACGCCCTCGGCGGGTCGACCGCGGAAGGCCAGGCCACCCTGGCGACCATTCTGGGCGCCTTTCGCCATGCCCAGGCGATGATCAGCCGGGTGTCCAAGGTGCCGGAGAGCGAAATCGAGCGCTGGTATCTGGATATTTGTAGCGCCGCCCTGCGCAGCGATAAAGAGCTGGGCCGGGCGCGCTATGCCAACATCGTGGCCCGGCGGCCGCAGTAGGGTGAACCGTACCGACCGGCTGCTGGCGATTGTGCTGGAGCTGCGCGCCCGGCATTATACCCGGGCCGAGGACCTGGCCGGCCAGTTCGAGGTGAGCGTGCGCACGATCTATCGTGATGTGCTGGCGCTCTGTGAGGCGGGGGTGCCGGTCGTGTCCACCCCGGGCTACGGGTATGCCCTGGCCCCCGGCTACTTCCTGCCCCCGCTGATGCTGACGGCCGACGAAGCGGGCATGCTGCTGCTGGGCGCCGCCTTTGTGGCCGAGCAGGTCGATGCGCCCTATAGAGGCGCGGTCGACCAGGCGCGCAAGAAGATCGACAAGCTGCTCCCCGAGCCGACGCGGCGCGAGGTGGAGGTGCTGCAGGATTGGCTGCGTTTCGTGGGCCGCGGCCGCCGGGAGCCCGCGCTGGATGCGCGCCTGGGCCTCATCCGCGAGGCCATCCAGGCGCATGACGTGCTCCAGTTCACCTACCAGACCCGCCATGGGGCGCCTGGGACTCGGCAGGTCGAGCCGCATGGGCTTGTCTGTGTCGACGGGCGCTGGATCATGGGCGCCTATTGCCGGACCCGGGAGGCGGTGCGCGCCTTCCGGCTGGACCGCATGGACGACCTGCGCCGGCTGGACGAGCGGTTTACCCGCCGGCCGGAGCTCTCGGTGCGAACCTTCCGGCCCGTGATCCCGGGCACGCTGGAGGTGCGCGCGCTCTTCACGCCGGACACGATCCGCTGGGCACGGGAAGAGGGCCATTACAGTGTGACCGGCGAGGAGCCGCACCCGGAGGGCACGGTCCTGATCCTGCGCCCCCGGGAGGTGGCCGAGGTCCTACCCTGGTTGCTCTCTTGGGGCCCGGGCGTGCGGGTCCTGGCGCCGCCGGCCGTCCAGCGCCAATTGGCGCAAACCGCCCGGGCCGTCGTGGCCCTCTACGACGCGTGAGACGGATCAGAGCCGCGGGATACGGATCAGAAAGGATCACGACCTTGTTTGACGAAGCCACCCCGGGCGTGCTGCTGCAAGCGGTCCAGTTCGCGGCGCATAAGCACCAGGACCAGCGCCGCAAGGACCAGCAGGCCACGCCCTATATCAACCATCCGATCGACGTGGCCGCGACCCTCTGGCAGGTGGGCGGCGTGCGGGAGACCGCCATCCTGGTCGCCGCGCTGCTTCATGATACCCTCGAAGATACGGCGACGACGCCGGAGGAGATCCGCGCCGCCTTCGGCGCGACCGTGCTGGAGTTGGTGCTGGAAGTGACCGACGATAAGAGCCTGCCGAAAGCGGTGCGCAAGCAACTCCAGGTCGCGCACGCGCCCCAGAAGTCGCCCGGCGCCCGCGCGATCAAATTGGCGGACAAGATCCACAACGTACATGATGTCGGCGCGTCCCCGCCCGCCGATTGGTCGCCGCAACGCCTGCGCGACTACCTGGACTGGACCGAGCAGGTGGTCGCGGGCTTGCGCGGCACGC
>DATGEF010000120.1:0-2751 GCA_035310405.1 Chloroflexia bacterium
GGACGACCTGGGGCTTCGAGATCCGCACCACGGGCGCCAACCCGGCCGCGGCGCGCTACGCCGGCATGCCGATCGTGCGCAATGTGGTGCTGGCCATGGCCCTGAGTGGCGGGCTGGCCGGGCTGGCCGGCGCGGTCGACGTGACCGGGGTGGCGCTGAACGTGGCCAGTCCCGGGGACCTGGGCGATCGCTATTTCGGTCTCGGCTTTTCCAGCGGCTATGGCTTCGACAGCATTGCCGTCGCCTTGCTCGGGCGGAGCAATCCCCTGGGCGTGATTGCCGCCGCGCTCCTCTTCGGCGCGCTGCGGGCCGGGGCGACCCAGATGCAGTTCAACACCCAGGTGCCGGGCGAGATCATCTCGGTGATCCAGGGGCTGATCCTCCTCTTCGTGGCCGCGCCGGCCCTGGTGCGCCGCCTCTACCGGGTGCGCGCGCCGGTCGCCAGTGGGCCGCAGCCGGCGCTGACCAGCGGCTGGGGCGAGAAAGTCTAGCACCGCGAGGTTTTCATGACGCTCTGTGGCCAACCGATCCTGCTCGTGCTGTTGAACCTGCTGGTGACGACCCTGAGCTTCGCCACGCCGATTACCCTGGGCGCCCTGAGCGGGGTCGCCTGTGAGCGCGCCGGCGTGGTCAACATCGCCATCGAGGGCATGATGCTCTGTGGCGCCTTTGCCGGCTACTGGGCCGCCGTGACCACGCACAATATCTGGCTGGCCGTGGGCATGGCGCTGATCGTCGGCGTGCTGATGGCCCTGTTGCACGGGCTCTTGTCGATCACCTACCGAGTCGACCAGATCATCAGCGGCACGGTGATCAATATCCTGGGCTTCGGCATCACGGGCTACCTGTACGGGCAATGGTATACGGCCCAGGCCCCCGAATCGCCGGGCACGCTGCCGATCATCGGCATCCCGGGCACCCAGGTGTCGCTGCAGTTCCTCTCCATCGTGGCGATCCTCCTGGTGGGGGTCGCCCACCTGGTCTTGAACTACACCCCCTGGGGCCTGCGGGTCCAGGCGGTGGGCGAGCACCCGCAGGCCGCCGATACGGTCGGCATTAACGTGCGTGGTGTGCGCTATGGCGCGATCGTCGTCGGCGGCCTGCTCGCCGGCCTGGGCGGCGCGTCCTATGTGCCGGGCTACCTGCCCGTCTTTACCCCGGGCATGACCGCCGGCTATGGCTTTATCGCCCTGGCCGCCATGATCTTCGGCAAGTGGCGGCCCTTCGGCGCCTGGGCGGCCGCGCTATTCTTCGGGCTGACCCTGGCCCTGCAGAACAATATGCAGTCCTGCGGCGTCCAGATCTCGCCCCAGATCGTCGGTATGTTCCCGTATGTGGCGACCCTGCTCGTGCTCGCCGGCTTCGTCGGCCGCTCGACCCCGCCCGCCGCCGACGGCGTACCTTACTAGTCCTGAGTTAAAAGTACTGAGTTCCAAGTTTTGAGTTTTGAGTCAAGACGGCGGCCGGACGGCGGAGAGTGACGCGATGGCGATCGACAATACGCTAATCCCCCCGGCGGATTCCGCAACCCACAAGGGGAACCCTGCGGGTTTCCGCACTCCGCACTCCGCCCTCGCGTTGGAGGCGCGGGAGATCGTGAAGCGCTTCCCGGGGGTGCTGGCCAACGACCGGGTCAGCCTGGACCTGCGGCGCGGCGAGGTGCATGCGCTGCTGGGCGAGAACGGCGCGGGAAAGTCGACGCTGATGAACGTGCTCTACGGCCTCTACCAGCCGGACAGCGGGCAGGTGCTGGTGGATGGGGAAGCGGTCCAGTTCCGCAATCCGCGCGACGCGATCGCCCGCGGCATCGGCATGGTGCATCAGCATTTTATGCTGGTGCCGCCGCTGACAGTCGCCGAGAATATTATGCTCGGCCAGGAAAGCCTGCACGCGGGCCTGATCCTGGACCGCCGCAGCGCGGCGCGGCGAATTGCCGCCCTGTCGCAGCAATATGGCCTGGACGTCGATCCGCACGCCCTGGTCCGCGATCTGTCGGTGGGCGCCCAACAGCGGGTGGAGATCCTGAAAGCCTTCTACCGGCAGGCTCAGGTGCTGATCCTCGACGAGCCGACGGCCGTGCTGACGCCCCAGGAGGCGGACGACCTGTTCACGATCATGGCCGGGCTGCGCGCGCAGGGCAAAGCGCTGGTCTTCATCACCCATAAGCTGCGCGAAGTGCTGGCCATCGCCGACCGCATTACCGTCTTGCGCCAGGGCCGCGTGGTGGGCCAGGCCGCGGCCCGCGACGTGACCGAGCAGCACCTGGCGACGATGATGGTCGGGCGCAGCATCTCGCTGACCGGCGACCGGGCGCAGCAGGCCGCCGATGCCGCCGCGCTGGGCCTGGCCGAGACCCCGGCGGCGGCGGCCGCGGCCGCCCCGGTGCCCACAGCCGCGCCCGTCCTGCAGGTCACGGGACTGCGGGTGAAGGATGCCCGCGGGCACTTCGCGGTCGACGGGGTCACGTTCGCCATCCGGCCGGGCGAGATCTTTGGCATCGCCGGCGTGGAAGGCAACGGCCAGACCGAGCTCGTGGAAGCCCTGACTGGGCTGCGCCCGGCCGCAGCCGGGCAGGTCTGGCTGGACGGCCACGATCTGACCAACCGGACGCCCCGCCGCCTGATCCAGGCCGGCGTGGGCCACATCCCGGAGGACCGCCAGAAGTACGGCCTGGTCCTGGCCTACCCGATCAGCGCCAACATGGTCCTCTCGACCTACTACCTGGCGCCCTATGCCCGCGGCGTGATCATG
>DATGEF010000121.1:0-8224 GCA_035310405.1 Chloroflexia bacterium
GGACCGGAAGCCGAGCAAGTGATCGCGCTGGCGTGGGCGGAAGCCCGGCGCCTGGATACCCCAGCGGTGGATGTCGAGCACCTGCTCCTGGGCCTGCTCCGCGAAGGCGACAGCATCGCGGCCCGGGTGCTGGTGAGCTCCGGCGTGACGCGGGAGCGGGTGCGCCAGGCCCTCCAGCAGGACAGTAGCTCGGAGGATGAGCCGGAGGAGCCGCCCACGGCGATCATCGACGCGCCATCCGCGGCGTTCGCGGCGCTCCTCTCTTCGCGGCTTGAGCCGCCCGAGCCGTTCGCGGAGTTCACCTTTTCGCGGCCTGAGCCGTTCGCCGCGCTTACCCAGACCGCTCAGCGCGTGTTGGTCAACGCTCAGGACGAAGCGGAGCGTGCGAATTACCGCTATGTCAACACCGAGCATTTACTGATCGGGCTGCTCCGTGAGCCGGAGGGGGTGGCCGCCCGGCTGCTCGCCACGCTCGGCATCGACCTGGCCAAAGTGCGCAGTGCGGTCACGCTCATTACCGGGCGCGGGGCGGCGAAGCCGCGCCCGGCCGGCGCGACCCGGCTGGGACCCCAGGCGCGCCAGGCGTTGGAGCACGCCGCGGCCGAGGCACAGCGCCGGGGGCAGCCCTACGTCGGCACCGGGCACCTGTTATTCGGCCTCGTCCGTCATGGCGGCGGTATTGCCGCCGGGGTCCTGGAGAGTCTCGGCGTGCCCCTGGAGCGGGTACAGGCGGCCCTGGATCAGGAGCTCAGCACGGCCGGCGCGCCGCCGGAGCCCCCGCCCGACCCGGCGCAGCCCGTGACCCTCCCACCCTGGGCGACCATGACCCCCCGGCCCATGATCCCTGATGCGGAGCGGCTCGACGTGGGGATGCCCCGATTCACCGCGCCGGCGCAACGGGTGCTGGCGGTCGCCGAGGATGAGGCGCGGCTTTTCCACCACCCATATATTGGCACCGAGCATCTACTGATCGGGCTGGTGCATGAACCTGAGGGCCTCGCCGCCCGAGTGCTCGCCAACCTGGGGATCACCGATCAGGAAGTGCGCGCGGCCGTGCGCCATTTCCGAGAACCCGGCCACCAGCGGATCAAGGACCCGATCGCCTGGAACCCGGGTGCCCGCCAGGTGCTCGACCGGGCCGCCGCAGAAGCCCGCGCCCTGGGCCAGGAAGACGCGGGCCCCGAGCATCTGCTGCTGGCCTTGATCCGCACTGCGGAAGGGCTGGGCGGCCAGGTGCTGGAGTATCTGGGCGTGGCCCCCGATTGGGCCCTCGGCGATCTGTTACGGGAGCTAAATCGGCAGGGACCGCTACCTCCAGACAACCCTCCACCGGGCGTGCTGTTCCATAAGTTCACCCAGCCGGCGCGGGCGGCCCTGGCGGCGGCTCAGGAAGAGGCGCAACGCTGCAATCATAGCCATATCGGCACCGAGCATCTGTTGCTGGGGTTGCTGCGGGACCCGCATAGCCTGGCCGGGCGGGCGCTCATCGATCTCGGCCTGGACCTGACCAGCGTCCGTAGCGTGGTCGATTTCATCCTCGGTCGCCATACGCCGATCCTCGGGAGCGCGATCGGGCTGACCCCGCGGGCCAAGCAGGTGATCGCGCTCGCCGTGGACGAGGCCGGCCGGCTGGGGCATCACCACATCGGCCCGGAGCACCTGCTCCTGGGCCTGGCGGAGGAGCGCGAAGGGCTGGTGGTCCCGGTGTTGGCGGGCCTCGGCGTGTCGCCGGCCGCGGTGCGCCGGCAAGTACTGTACCTGCTCAACGTCGGCGACCCCCCCGCATAACGCGCCGATCGCAGTCCTGGAAACGCGGCCGCGGGGTTAGCGCTGATCTGGATTCCCATCCCGACGGGGTGCTCGGCAAGATTTTGCACCGGCGCCCGGAGCTACCGGCCCGCTAGCGGGGACCGCCCGATCGTGCTATACTGGCGCTGGGCGGCGAGGCCCGGGCGCAAATTAGCACAAGAAGCGAGGTCCCATATGAACCATAAGCTGCTGGCGTTGCTCGTGGCGGGGGTAGCCGCCTTGCTCTGCTCCGGAATTTTCTGGGATGCGCCCGCCACCCGGGCCGGCGCCCGGCCGGGGGCCGCCCCTGATACTCAGACGATCACCGATACTCCTGGGGTCTTCCTGCCTCTGGTGGGCCTTGGCCCAGCCGGCTGGGCGGACACGCTCAGCACGAACCTGCCGCCCCGCTTTGGCCATGCCAGTACCCATGTCGGGAGCTATATTTATACCTGCGGCGGCCTGCTCGGCTTCGGCGAGCCGCCCCTGGCCGATTGCTGGATGAGCACTATCCAGACGGCCAGTGGGCACACGCTCACCGCCTGGCAACAGGTCACCAGCTTGCCGGCGGGCCGGACCGACGCCGCCATGGCGGCCGTCGGCACGACCCTGTACCTGATCGGCGGCGCCGACCTCAACGGCCTGGCCACGACTACGGTCTACCAGGCGACCGTCAATCCGGCCGATGGCACCCTTTCGGCCTGGACGGCGTCCAGCAGTCCTTTGCCGATCGCCCTGGCCAACACCGGCGCGACGGCGGTGAACGGCCACCTCTACGTGATCGGCGGGCAGGGCAACGGCGGGACGTATAACGCCAATAGCTACGTCACGACCCCCGACGGTAGCGGTAACCTCGGCCCCTGGACCGCCACCACCACGCTGATCGGCAATTATGCGAGCGGCGTGACTGAGCATACGGTCTTGAGTTACAGCGAGAGCGGCACCGCCCGGGTCTATGTGGCCACCGGGTTGCTGGCCAATCACGCCTACTCGACCGACGCCTATAGTGCCCTGGTCAATGCCGACGGCACGCTGGGCGCCTGGCAGGCCGAGGCCCCCTATGAGCGCCCCCTGGCGTATACAGCCGGGGCGGCCTACGGCACTCCCGCCTGTGCCGGCAGCCTCTTTATCGTCGGCGGGGTGGGCACCCAGGGCAATATCGACTATGTCGGCAGCGCCTTCCTCAACCCGGCGCCCGATCTGCGCATCTCCCGCTGGTACGACCCCGTGACCCTGGTCACCCCCCGCATCCGGCACACCGTCGTCAGTAGCGACGACGGCTGGCTCTATGTCATCGACGGCGCCGACTCGCAACTGAACGCGATCGACAATATTCGCTATGCCGAAACGGCCTGCGCGGCCGGCGCCGGCCCGCTGCGTGCCGCCAGCCGCACCTATGTCTCGTCCCCTTTCAACACCGGGGCGCCGCACGGCCTGCTGACCCTCAGCTACAACACCACGCTGACCCCCGGGGTGGCCGTGAATATCGCGTTCAGCTACCGCGTCAGCAATTTCAGCGACTTCCACGACGTAGCTTTCGCCAACACGGCCACCGTCCCCTCCGGGATCAGCACCACGACCACCATCACGCTGCCCTCCGGCACGGTCAAACAATACGCCCAGTACCGGGCGGTGCTCTCGCGCGCCGACACGGTGCCCGACCAGACGCCGATCCTGAACTGGGTTGCCCTGGGCTACAACACCCCCCCCACGCCGCCGCCGGGCACGTCGTTCAATGTGGGCCTGCGGAGTTTGACGCTGGCGCCGACCGACACTTCCCGCCCGGTGGTCAACCACCTACTCACGGTCAACGCGACCGTCGTCAATTCGGGCACCGCGGCGATCCCTGCGGGGGTGCCGCTGGAGGTGGATATCTATACCAACCTGACCCGTCCTCCCCAGCTGAGCGACCCCAGCACCACGTTTGGTCGCGTGATCCTCTCCTCGCCCTTGCAGCCCGGCCAGAGTATGGTTCTCCAGGCCCCCTGGACCCCCACCAGCGTGGGCAGCGTCACGATCTATGCCTGGGTCAATCGCAGCCAGTATTTCCCCGAGTCGGACTACAGCGATAATATTCTAGGCCCGATCTACTTCTGCATCTTCGCCACGGACGGGCAGAGCTTCACCGACGTGCCGTCGACCACCTATTTCTACACGCCCGTCGAGTACCTCTCCTGCCTGAACATTATTTCGGGCTACACCTGTGGCGGCCCCAACGAGCCCTGTGATTCGCAGAACCGGCCCTACTTCCGGCCGTATAACACGACGACCCGCGGTCAGTTCACCAAGATCCTGACCAACGGCATGGCCTGGCCGCTCACCACCCCGGCGGCCGGCGCCCATACCTATGCCGACGTGCCGCTCACCAATCCTTTCTTCGTCTTCGTCGAGACCGCCCAGAGCCATGGCGCGATCGCCGGCTACGCCTGTGGCGGCCCCAACGAGCCCTGTGATTCGCTGCACCGGCCCTACTTCCGGCCCAATAACTATATCATCCGCGGCGATATCGTGAAATACATCGCCCTGGCCAAGGGCTGGCCGCTGCTTAACCCGGCCACGCCGACCTTCAACGACGTGCCGGCCACCGATCCCTATTTCCGCTATGTGGAGACGGTCTCGGCCAAAGGGGTGATCTCCGGCTATAACTGCGGCGGGGCCGGCGAGCCGTGCCCGGGGCTCTATTTCCGCACCGCCAGCACCGGCACACGGGGGCAGATCGGCAAGATCCTGTATCTCGCGTTCACCCAGCGCTGAGCCCGCCGCGCCATGACTCTGCATGCGGAGGCCGATTTCGTGGCCGGCTATCAGCCGCAGTCGGTGCTGGACGCCGGCTGCGGCACCGGCCGGGTCGCCATCGAGCTCGCCCGGCGGGGCGTGGCCGTCGTCGGCGTGGACCTCGATCCCCGCTTGCTCGGCAGCGCGCGCAAGCAAGCGCCCACGCTCTCCTGGCACCTGGCCGATCTCCAGGCGGTACGCCTACGCCGGCGGTTCGACGCCGTCCTGCTGGCCGGCAACGTCATGATCTTTCTGGCGCCCGGCACGGAGGCGGCCGTCTTGCAGAATTGTGTCCGCCACCTGGCCTGGAGCGGCGTGCTGATCGCCGGCTTTCAGCTGAGCGTCGGCTACCTCGCCCTCCCGACCTACGATCGCCTGGCGGGCGCGGCGGGGCTGGTGCTCGTCGCGCGCTATGCTGACTGGGATCGGGCGCCCTGGACCCCGGCCGCCCATTATGCCGTTTCCGTCCACCGCCATCGCGGGGGGGGCGTGGATCAGGGGGTGGGGCCGGCGCCGCGATGGGCGCTGTAGAGCAGCAGGCCGGCGAGCGTCTTCGCGTCGACAATATCGCCCCGCCCGGCGGCGGCCCAGGCCGCGCCCAGGCTCAGGCGGGTCAGCTCCAGGTCCTCGTCTTCATCCCCGGGCAACCGCGACTCGCGCAGTTCCGTGCAGAGGTAGCACTCCAGGTACTCGGTGCAGAAGCCCGGCGCCGAGTAGAAGCCGCCCAGGTGGACCACCCGCCCGGCCGCGTACCCGGTCTCCTCCTGCACTTCCCGGCGCGCACAGGCCTCCGCGTCCTCCCCGGGCTCGCGCGTGCCGGCCGGGATCTCCAGCAGGATGCGGTCGGCCGGGCGGCGATACTGGCGCACCAGCAGCAGCTGCTCCTGCGGGTCGACCACGACGAGGGCCACCGCGCCTGGGTGGCGCACGATCTCCCGCGTGCTGGGGCGCCCGCTGGGCAGCCGCACATCCTCGACGTCGACCTGGAAGAGCTTCCCGTCGTAGACCCGGGTGCGGCCGAGCACTTCGAGGGGGTGGGCGGGCGCGGGCGGGGGGTCCGGGGTGGGGGTCATGGGGGCGGTCCTCTCTGCCGTGCGGCCAAATAGGGAAGGCACTACCAGGGGCAGTGCCTTCGGGGGAGGTGGGGAGGCGACGAGCGGATTCGAACCGCTGAATGGAGGTTTTGCAGACCTCTGCCTTACCACTTGGCTACGTCGCCACGCACATCCGTGCGGCCCTACTATACCAGATCGGCCGGGCAGTGTCAACCACCGGGGACCTCCGTCCAGGTGCCGTCGGCATACAGGACGAGCCGCACCGGGGCGAGGCTGCCGCATTTGCCGGGCCCGGGCGGCTGGATGACCGTGCCCCCGGCAAACTCCTGGATCGCCCAGGGGGCGGCGGCGCACTCGCCCGCGGGCGCCCCGAGCGCGTCCGCCAGCGCGGGATGGAGCTTCAGAAACTCGTCGGCCGTGGCGCCGGGGAAGGCGAAGAGGTCCCAGCTCGGCGGCTGCGGCTGGGTGGCCAGGGCATAGACATAGCTGGTCTTCCCCGGCGCGTAGAGCAGGAGGCCCGCCTTATAGAAGGCGACGAAGCTGGGGATACCGCTGCTGTATTGCTGGACCGGGGTTACCGGGCACCCCAGGCGCGTCGCCACGGCGTCTTGCCGGGGAGGGTAGAGGCGGGCGGTTGGTGGGCAGAGCCGGGCGGCCAGGGGGACGGCGGCGGCCAGGTTGCCGTCCCGGGCGTAGATGTCCCAGAGCCGGCTGGTCTCCGGATCGAACGGCTCGCTGGGCCCGAACGCGCCCGCCGCGGAGATCTGCACCTGCTGCGCCGCGCCCAGGACCAGTGTGGTGCCCGTGCTGCTGGTGATCACCACGCCCTGCGGGCCGGCCACGACGGCCACCTCGACACTCTTGTCGGCCCGCACGCTCACGCTGAACTCGGTATCGATCGGCTGGATGCGGGCGTTCCCGGTGTCGATCTCGATCTCGCCCGCGGCGTTGCGATGGTCGTTCAGCATCTGGCCCAGGCCGAGGATGAACAGCTCGCCCGCGCTCAAATCCGCCCGCCGCTTGAGCTGCAGGTGGCTGCTGGGCAGTAGGCGGAAGCGGTCGGCGGCGGTCATGGCGTTGAGCGTGCCGTCGATGTTGGTCTCGATCGTGTCGTCGTAATAGGCCGCGTGGTTGGCCGTGCGCGGCGCCAGCTCGGCCGGCGGACAGGGGCCCCCGGGCGGTGTGCCGGCGCGGCAGATCACGCCGCCGCTGTTCTGGCGATCGTAAATGGTGGCCTGGCCGGGCAGCACCGCGCCATAGCGCCACTGGAGATAGTGCTGGCCGATATTGCCCATCTCGACGAGGTAGGCCGGGTCGTTGCCGGGGGTATACGTCAACACCCGGCGCTGGAAGGCCTGGATCAGCACATCGCGCAACTCCGGCACCCGGGTGCTGTGGTTCGTGATCGTCACCTGGGTCCAGTAGGCCTCGCTGATCGGGTGGCCGCTGGCATAATACCAGGGATCATTGAGTTGCCCGGTCTGCGTGGCGCCGTCCGCGCCGGTGACCGCGCCGCTGGCGTTGAGATACTCCCAGAAGGCGCGCGGGATATTATGGTGGGTGCGGTCGTCATAGCTGGCGATCGTGGTCTGCGGGTCGGCGGCCTTGGCTGGGTCGTCGGGCAGGCGGCTGCCATCCGCGGCGATCCGAGCGATCGCCGGCTGCCCGGTCTGGTCGGCCGCCGCCGGCGGGTTGGGGCCGACATCCGTGAGCGGGGCGAAGCTGGCATACGTGGGCGCGCTCGTGCTCGGGTCGCCGGCCAGGTTAATCTGCGCCGGCCCGGGGCTGTGCGGGTTGTCGGCATAGCCATGATCGCCCGTCTGCACGCGGCCCGTCATCAGCTCGACGGTCAGCAGGCCGTTGGTCACGTAGAACGGGTCGCTGGGGTTGCCCCCCGGGTGATTGATCTCCATGCGGCTTTTGTCGAAGTATTCGACCAGACGCCCGCCGCCATCCCCTTCGGCATAGGGCTCGATCAGGGGGCCGCTGTCCTGGACCGGGCCCCAGTACCAACTACGGGGCACCTGTTCCTGGGCCACCAGGTAGTCGCTGCGCTCCCAGACGTGCTGAAAGGCCGGGTCGGCAAAGTAGGGCTCCGGGGGATTCGCCCCCACGCGGGCCGGCACACCCGCCGGCGTGCCGGCCCGCGTGGGGGCTGCAGCGGATGCCAGCAGCGCCAGGGCCAGCAGCGCGCGCTCGATTTTGCGCATCCCATCTACCCTTTCCCGTCTCCACCCGCGGGCGCACCGCGCGATCACTTTCCAGCCCAGTATAGCATACGCGGCCGGGCCGCGGCTCGATTTTGGACACTCGGATTTTGGATTTTGGATTTTGGATTTTGGATTGGGAGACGCGGGGGCGGGGCGGGCGGTCCGGCCCTCACCCTGCCCTCTCCCGGGCGCGGGCGAGGGTTCTTGCGCCATCCGGGGCGGGGAGGATGGGCCGGCCGTCTGTGGGAGAGGGCTCCATCCGCGCGAACTTAAGGTCAGGCCGCACAGCGTTGCGCCTCCGCCGTTTGTAGTTCCTGGAGCGCTCGCCGTTCCAGGAGCGCCGCTCGTTGGCTTAACCAGGCCCGTATGCGCGTCTCTTGCTGCTCCCGCCGCCGC
>DATGEF010000122.1:0-9951 GCA_035310405.1 Chloroflexia bacterium
CACCACCGGGCGGCCCCGCCGCCGCCGGCCACTGGAAATAGTCCCGGAAGCGTGCCGGTGGCTGAGTCATGATCTCTCTTTCACGATCTAGCATGCACGATCGAGCGTGCCCGATCTAGGCGTTACGGCGCCGGCGCGCCGGCGCGCTGGAGCCGGTCCAGAGTCTGCTGCGCGTCGGTCGAGCCGCCGGCGGCCAGGCTCCGCAGGTAGGGGATCGCCTCGTCGGTCCGGCCCAGGGCCAATAACGCCGTGACCAGGCCCTGCTCATACGCCGGCGCGGTGCCCAGCTGCTGCAACACGCGCCGGTAGGCCTCGGCCGCCGGGGCATATTGCCCCAGCTTCAAGTCCAATTGCCCGGCCAGCAGACAGCCATTTTTCCCATGATCCACATAATAACAGGCCTGGCCATACGCCTTAGCGGTCGCGGCCTCGTCGCCTTGTGCCGCGTACAGGTGGCCCAGCGCCATCCACGTCTCGGCATCGGCGGGCTGGATCGCCAGCCCGCGCACATACGCGGCAATCGCCCCCGGCGGATCGTTGTGCGCCGCCCGGGCATCGCCCAGCCAGAACTGGGCCGCAGCCTGGTCCGGATAGCGGCGGGCGGCAAAATCCGCGAGATCGGAGTCCGTGGGCGCCACCACGCGGACCAGGTCGAGCCGGGTGGCCGCGGTCGCCAGCAGGTCGTGGCCGGCGGCGCGCACCGCCGCGCTGTCGCCGCGGCACCGCGCTTGCGCGAACGCCAGCCAGGCACCCTGATCCGGCGCCGCCCGGCCGGCGGGGGCGGGGTCCAGGGCCAGCAAGGGGGGCTGCCCGCACGCCGCCACGCCGGCGATCGCGACCTGGTTGCGCACTAGACTGTGGGCCAGGCTGGGCGCGCGCAGGGCCAGCAAGAGCAGCACGCCGGCCGCCAGCAGCCCGGCCGCCCCGCCCCGCGTGCTGCCCTGCGGCGCCAACCGCGGCGGGCCCAACGGCGCAGCGGAGACAGGTGGCAACATGAAGTACAGGCCCGATCAGACCAGGTCGGCGAAATTCTTTTCCATCCGCCGGAAGTAAAAAGCCCCGCTCACCAGAATCGCCAGGGCCGCGGCCGCCGAGACCCAGATGAGCGCGCCCGGACCGGGATGCGTGCCCAGCAGCGCCCAGCGGAAGCCCTCGACGACGCCGGCCATCGGGTTGAGCCCATACAACGTGTGCCAGGGCTCAGGCAATAAGCTGCTGGGATAGACAATGGGCGTCGCAAACATCCAGAACGAGGCCAGAAACGGGACCACATAGCGGACATCGCGAAATTGCACATTTAACGCGGCCAACCACAAGCCGACCCCCAACGCGGTGACCAGGGCCAGGAGCAGGAAGAAAGGCAACCAGAGCACATCCACGGTCGGCACAATCCCATACCACAGCATCATGCCCAGCAGGACCACGAAGGCCAGGCCAAAATCGACGATCCCCGAGACGACGGTGGAGATCGGGACGATCAGGCGGGGAAAGTAGACTTTCTTGATCAGGTTACTGCTGGTCACCATACTGTTGGCCGCCTGGTTGAGCCCGTTCACAAAAAAGGACCAGGGCACCAGGGCCGCGAAGCTGAAGATCGGGTACGGAATGCCGTCGGACGGCACTTTGGCCAGCTGGCCAAAGAACAGGCTGAACACCACCATCGTAAAGAAGGGCTGGATAATGGCCCAGGCCGCGCCCAGGACCGTTTGCTTATAGCGGACCTTGACGTCCCGCCAGATCAAGAAGTAAATGAGCTCGCGATACTCCCACAGCTCCCCGAGCTTGAGGGCCACCCAGCCCCGCGAGGGCGTGATCCGGATGGTCGGCACCGGGCCGGCGCTGGGCGCGGGGCCGATCACGGCGGCGGGATTCGCCAGGCCGGCCGGGAGCTGGAGGTCGCGATCACGCATCCGGGTGGGCTGCTTTCGATTCCCCGCGCTCGACGTCGACCGGCAGCAGCTGCTCGATCGGGATCGCCGGCGCCGCCATGCCGTTGGCATGATAGCCGTTCCCGTTGCGGGCGGCGGCCGGCACGGCATCCAGGGACCCATAGCCCTGATAGTAGTAGTAGTAGCCGCCGATATCCCGGATGGACGCCTGGTTGAGCACGGGGATCAAGGCCTTCACGCCGACGCCGTGGAGAATCTTCTTCACGCGGGTGACCATGTCGCGCCGGGTCGCGCCCGACTTAATAACGAGCACCACGCCGTCGACGCGGGTCGCCAAAATCGCGGGATCGGTCACCACGGTCGCCGGCGGGGTATCGTAGATCACGATGTCGGCCGCTTGCGACAGCTGGTCCATGACATGGATGGCCTGCAGGGAGTCCAGGAGCTCCGACGGATTGGGCGGCACCGGCCCGCTGGTGACCACGAGGAGGTTCGGCACTTCCGGGATCGGCTGGATGGCGCCGCCCCGATCCGTGGTCGTGTTCAGCACCAGGTTGGTAAAGCCCATCATATTGGGCAGGGCGAAGAGCTTATGCAGGCTCGGGCGGCGTAAGTCGGTATCGACCAGGATCACCCGTTTGCCGGTCTGGGCCAGCACGATCGCCAGGTTGGCGGCGGTGAAGCTCTTGCCCTCCCCCGGGCCGGCACTGGTCACGACCAGGCTGCGGATCGGCGTGCTGAGGCTGGAAAATTGGATATTGGTGCGCAAGACCCGAAAGCTTTCCGAGTCGGGCGAGCGGGGATGCTCGAGCGTAATCAGCTTGCGGCCGTTTAACCGCGAGGGGCCCTCGCTGGCGGCCTCCGTCGCGACCACCGCCGCCGTCTTGGCGCCCTTGCGCCGGCTCCGCCCCCCATAGGCGGAGCCGCGGGTCTGGCCGACCAGCCCGACCACCGCCATAGGCGTCAGCCCCAGGACCTGTTCCAGGTATTCGGGAGAGCGCACGGTATTGTCTAAGTAATCCAACAGGAAGGCTAACGCGACCCCGAGCACCATGAACCCGGCCAGGCCGGCCAGGACATTGGCCCAGGCCTTGCTCGCCACGATGCCGCCCGGGAGGGCGGGGTCGATGACGAGCGCCGTGTTCAACGGCGTACTGTTATCGGTGACATTCGCCAGGGCCACGATCGTCTCGGTTTCCGTCTGCTCCAGGATGATCAGCTGGCTCTGTGACTGCAGCAACTCGTCGTTGCGATCTTTGGACGAGGGCTGGCCCTGCAGATCCTTGATGTGGTCCTGGTAGCTTTTAATCAGGTCGTCGAGGTACTTGAGCTTGGTGTCCAGGCGATCGCGCATAGCGTTGCGCACACTGCCCCCGCCCGCATCGGTCTGGGCTTTTTGTTGGGCCTCGTTGGCCGAGAGGAACACTTTGACCACGCCGTTGACCAGCTCTTCGGCCTGGTCCGGGGTACTCGCGCGCGCGCTGATTTTATAAAAGAGGGTATTGGGCACGAGCCGCCCCGTGATGGCCGCCGCCACCGTCTCTTTCCCGATCGAGAAATGCAGCTCTTTGACGACCTGGTCGGCGAACGACTGCGAGTGCATCAGTTCGGTATAACTATCCGCCAGGTTGGAGGCGACCTGGCTCTGCACATACGGGACCAGGGCACTCGGCACCGCGGGGTTGAGCAAGAGGGTGGCGGTGCTCTCATATTGGGCCGGCTCACGAAGTGAAGAATAAGCAGTGGCGGCCGCCCCGATCACCCCTAACAGCAGGATGAGCCAGAGCCGCTTTTTAATTACTCGCCAGTACTGTAATAACTCCATTGTAGCCGTGTTCCCTTCTGAGCCAGACGGTCAGTCTTCGTGCTTCCGTGCTTCCCTATAGGTGCGTAACCGGTGCTTGCCAGGTACTGCGTTAGGACCGGCTCACCGGCCCGCGCATATAAAAATCCTTAAAGAGGAAATCCCCACGGCATTATAGGGTTGGGCACTGGAGGCTCTTGCACACATCTGCTATTATACCAAGACTACTAGCGGACCGCAAGGAGCCGCACCGGAGTCTAACCAGAGTCTCATGGGAGGGCCAGCCGGCCGAAGAGGATACAATGGTCGCTCCCCCGCCGCGTACAATCGGTCCCGGTACCCAGGGGGCGCAGGGCCGCATTACTCCAGATGTAGTCGATCCGCAGCACGGGGACGGCCTGCCCGAAGGGCAAGTCCGGCTGCCACGTATTGCCCAGCCCGGCCCCGCTACGCGGATAGGCATCTTGCAGACTCCCCGCCAGGTCCTGATAGGCCGGCTCGCGTTCGGTCAGGTTAAAATCGCCCAGCAGCAGGAGCGGCGCCGGGGCCTGCAGCAGCGGTGCGATCAGGGCGCGAACTTGCGCGATCTGCCGATCGCGCTGCGTGGCATCAAACCCCACCCAGCGGCCCTGCGCATCGCGCACGAAATCGGCGCGCTGCAGATGCACGGCCACGACGGTCAGCGGGGCGCCCAGGCCCACGGCGATGCGCCCCCACACCAGGCGGCCGGCCTGCTGGAGATCGGCGAGCCCCGGGGGCGTCGTCCCGGGCGCGATCGGGTAGCGACTCAAAAGCACGATCTGGGCGGCCACCAGCTGGTACGGGTAGCGCTGCGCGGTTGCCGCATCGCCGCTCGCCACATCCGCCGGCGCCTCTGGGAGCGCCACGAGGGCCGCGGGGCTGGTGGCCAGGACGTGGCGCACCCCGGTCATCTGGCGCCCATCGCGGTAGACATTCCAGGCCATGACGTCGACCACGCCGACGGGGGGGGCCGGGGCCGGAGGGGCGATCCAATGCGGCGCAAACAGGAGCACGTAGACGACTCCCCCGGCGCCCAACCCCAGCCGGAGCCCGGGGCCACTCTTCCAGCCCAGCGGCGCCAGCAGCAGGAGGGGCCAGAAAAGCTGCGGCGCCAGCACCTGGGTGAGGGCGAGGAGCCCGTTGCGCTGCGGCGCGAGCCCCTGGACCAGCGCGAGGCCCAGCACCAGCCCTATGTACCCGAGGGCCAGCCGCTCGGCCCCCCGGCGGCGGCGCCCCGCGGCCGCCGGCCCACGCCCGGCCGGCGGGACTTGCACTTCCAGAGTCTTGACGGTATCATTAACGGCATGTGCAGGACCCCCCGGATGCCCCCCGCCCGGCTGCGCGTGCCATTGGCCGGCCGCAGTATGGTCCCCTGGCTGCGCCCCGGCGACTGGATCGAAGTCGGCCCGCCCCCCCGCCGGCCCCGCCGGGGCATGGTCCTGATCTGCCTGCGGGCCAATGGGCGGCTCATTACCCACCGGGTGATCGCCTGTCGCGGGCGGGGTGCGGCGGGCCAGGTCTGCACCAAAGGCGACGCCCTGCCCTACCCGGACGGCTGGTGGGACGCCCGCGCCATCGTCGGCCAGGTGCTGCGGGTCGAGCGGGGCGCCCGGCGCGTTGCGCTGGACCGGGGCTGGTATCACTGGGCGGGCTGGGGGTATAGCTGGGTCTCGCCGGCCAGCCGCTGGGTGTATCCTGTGCTGCGGCGGCTGCGGGCCCTGATCCGCGCCGTCCCCGGCCCGCGCCGCCCGGCGGCGTAGCGGCCCCGCCATGGACCGCACCCCCCGGCTGCTGATCGCCCTGGCCGGCCTGGACGCCCACCTGCCCGGCACCCTGGAGCAGACTCTGCGCGACCTCGATCCCGCCACCTGGGCGGCCCTCCTGCCCCTCGCCCGAGCGGAAGGGCTGGCGGCCATGATCGCCGCGCATTTGGATCAATCCGGGCACGCCACGCTGGTCCCGCCGGCCGTGTGCGACGCCTTGCGGCGGGAGCGGCGCACCACGCTGATCAACTATACCATCCATACCGTCGCCCTCGACCAGATTGGGGCCGCGTTGCGGGCGGCCCCCATCCCCTTCCGCGTGCTTAAGGGCCTGGCGATTGCCCAGGCCGTCTATCCGATCCCGACCACCCGCGCGATCAGCGATCTCGATCTCTGGGTGCCGCCCGCCCATCTGGCGCGGGCGGCCGCGCTGCTGCAAGAGCTGGGCTACGCGCCGGTGCCCAGCCAGCTCCCCGCGGCCTTTGTGCGCACCTTTGCCAAAGAGATCGTCTTCGTGCCCCAGGGGGCGAGCGCCCCGCCCGCCCTGGTCGACCTGCACTGGCACCCCACCGCGCCCTGGTGGATGCGGGCGACCCTGCGCATCCCGGAGCAGGAGCTCTTCGCCCGCCCGTACCCCGTCCAGATCGGCCGGCACGAGTACCAGACCCTGGACCCCACGGCCAGTCTCTATTACCTCGGCCTCCACGCCGGGATCGGCCATCGCTTCCAGGGGCTGCGCTGGCTGATCGATATCGCGCTCCTGGCGGGGGCCGGGCAGGTCGAGTGGCCCCGCCTGAATCGCCTGGTGACCGCCTCCGGCACCGGCGCCATCCTCTGGCGCTGCCTCGATCTGCTCGATCAGACGACGGGGAGCCGCTATGCGGCCCACCTGGCCCGGCCCCCGCGCCGCGGCCATCGGGCCCTCTTACGCCGGCTGCTGCCGGCCACCTTAAGCGTCGATCTGTCGATTTTCGATCCGGAGCAGGAGCTGCGCGTGCCCCTGGAACAACTGATCTTATTGCCGCATCCCCTCGCGATGGCGGCCGCGCTCACCCGCTTACTCTGGCCGCCCGCCCAATGGATCCGGCTGCGGTATGCGCCGTTGCCCGCCGGGGGGGTGCCCCGCGCCCGGCTGGCGCACCTGGCGCGCTTGCGCCATCTCGCCCCCCGCCGGCCCCGGCCCGCGACTTAACGGCCCGGAGCTTGCACCTGGCCCCGGGCGCCAAAGACGGCGACGGGCCGAAACTCCTGCACGCTGGCCCCGGATTCGCCGACGGGTTGCTGGTCGACGAGCACCCAGACATGGCCCAGCACCCCGCCCGGCGCGCGCCGCATCCCGATCACCAGTTGGGGCGCGACGCCCTGCCGCGCGAGAAAGCGATACGTCAGCAGGCTCCGCTCCAGGCAATTCGCGTCCCGGACCCGGCGCGGGACGGTGTAGAGCCGGCGAATCAGCGCGGCCGTCTGCAGCGGCGGGCCGGCCCCGGGCGGCCGCGGGCGGGGGGCCGCCCACATGATCCGCACCAGCGTGCGTAACGGCAGGAGATACTTGAGCACCGGCAAGGCGCCCATCCAGGCCAGGATCGCGAGGAGCTGGCCCACGCCGGTCAGCCGTCGGCGCCACATAGCGTGTCGATCGCCTGGCCCACCGCGGCCACGACCTGGGCCAGCCGGTCAAAGCCGGGGACGAAAGCGACCTCCCAGACGGGGACCCGCGTGGTCAGGGCCAGGTAGTTCGCCAGCATCTGGCGCTTGCGCGCCAGATCATGGAGCGTGAAACACTCGGCATGGGCGAGCACGAGGGGGAAAGCCGCGGCCGGCGTGAGACGCGTCAGTTGGACCGTGGTCTCCGCTCCCGGGACGCGCCGGAGCACGCACAGCCCGGCGAGCCGGGCCGGCGGGCCCGCGCTGGATGACCCGGTCTCCCCCGGCGGCCCATCCGGCGCCGGGGGAAAGAAAGCCGCCGTCGCGGGCCGCAGCCGCAGGGCGAAAGGGAGGGGCAGGGCCTGGACCCCTGGGCCGGTCAATTCCCAGGGCACAGCGTCATCCGCCCATAAGCGGTGCCCCTGCCGGCTCAGGGCATAGGCGAGGGTCGATTTGCCGGTGCCGGAAACCGCGCAGAAAGCCAGCACCCCCTCGCGAGTCAGGACCGCGCTGGCATGGAGCACCTCCGTGCCCAGCGCCTGCAAGATCAGCGGTAGCGCCAGGCGCCGGTAGACGTCCTGGATCAGCGCGGGTGCCACCCGGGGCCGGGTCGTGGCGGTGACGCCCGCGGCCCGGTGGCTGAACTGGAAGCTCGCCACCTCGGGCACATGGATGTGGTACTGGCCGGCGCGGGCATAGCCATACGCACACACGGCGCCCGTGGGATCGTACCAGACCGAGACCGACCCCGCCTCCAGCGATTCGAGCGCCGGCGGGGCCGGCCCTGGCTGAATAGCAGTCAATTGCGGTAACATACGCCGCTGTTAGGGGGTCCGCGATCGGCAGGGCCAGGGCCGGCCGGGACGACCCGGCTTAGCCACCCGTCGCCTTGAGGACCGTGATCCCGTCGACCGCCGGCTGGCTTTTGGTCCCGGTGGCCTGCAGCACCGTGCCGACATGCCCGACATAGATCAATTGCATCGGCTCCCAGGCCTGGCGGGCCGGGCCGGCCGGCGGAACGAGACTCGGCGCCTGGTTGGGGAGAATGTCCGTATTCTTCCTTGTCACAATTATACTCCTATTCCTGATGTGTTCCCACTAAGATTCTCGATCGGTTGCTTAGAGATGGGCTTGTAGCCATACTTCGAGACTTAAGACCTTCCACAGCCGGATCAGCTCCTCCATCGGGGGCTGACCGCCGGCGAATAACGGGGTAATCAGCTGCGCTAACGCCGGCGGATCCACCAAGCCCAACTCGGCCAACGCCGGCGTCCCCTGCAACGCGTGCCAGGCGCGGGGCCCCTCCTGGAGCAAAACCGGCCGGTAAAAATCATTCGTGTTCACTTTAACCTGCCGCTCAAAGCCCAGGTGGGGAAAGCGGCGCGCCAGGGGTTGCCGGATCAGGCCCCGGGCCTGGCCGCCCCGATTCAACAACTCCGGGGGCGTCCGAAACAGGAAGGCGACGAGATCGGCATCCCAGAAGATCTGCTGCACCAGCACCCCGAAGTGGCGACCAAACTCGAACATCTCTTCGAGCGTCATGACGAGCAGGGGGGTATCCAACAGGTCGGCAATCGAATTGACGTAAAAGCTCTTGCCGGGGGCGACGGGCACTTCGCGGGTGGCCCGCTGGGCTAACTCCCGGCGCAGCGCGGGGTCGGCCGCCACCCAGGCCGGGAACGGCACGATGCGCTGGGCCGCCCGGCGGCGGGCATAGCGCCCCGGCGCCAGCGTCCGCAGCGTCCGGGCGGCGGCCCGCTTGACCAAGGGCCGCAGCCCCACGGTCCACAGGGTCATACGGGCAAATTCAGCAGCCGAAAGGGGATAGAAGCGCCGCATGCCGTCCCAGAGTCGGTAGAGGCCGGCAAAATCCAACGACCGGATCAGATCGGCGGCGTAGATCAGCGAAACCCCGAGCACTTCGTCCCCGCCGCTGCCGGTCAGGATCGTCTGGTAGCCCTGGGCGCGCGCCTCCTGGATCATATAACGATAGGGCGGGAAATAGAGATGCGACAGCGGCACCGGCCAGGCGGCGGACATCGCTAGGGCGGTTTCCAACAGCGTGCCCGTCGGCACGGCCTGGGCCATGGGAATCACATCCTGGGGTAAGCCCAGGGCCGCAGCCAGGCCACGCTGAAGGACCTCTTCGTTGCAGCTCGGATTGGGAAAGACCAGGGATTGGGCCAACGGCAACGGCTGCCCGGCCTGGCGCCGCTGATCGGCGGCGATCATCGCGACCGTAGCCGAGTCCAGTCCGCCGCTCAGCCAGAGCGTCGCCGGTCCCGATCCCAGGCAGCGCGCCACGGCCTGGTTGAGCAGGACCGAGAATTGGTCGTCCAGCTCATCCTCGCGCACCCAGTCGACGGGCGCCTGCGGGGGCAAGGCGTGCCAGTAGCGATAGGTGGTGCGCTGGCCTTGCGCCACCTGCCAGATATGGCCGGGGCCCACCCGCTTGACCGCCGCCAGATGGGTCTCGTCCGGCTGCGTCCAGCGATCGACCAGCTGTTCGGCCAGGGCCGCCCGGTTGACGGTGCCGGCGACCCGCGGGTGGCCCACCAGGGTGCGTACGGAGGTCGAGAACAACACGGCGTGGCCGACTTCGGTATAGAAGAGCGGATAAATCCCCACACGATCGCGCGCGGCCACCAACAGATCGCGATCCGCATCCCAGATCAGCAGGGCAAACAGCCCCTGCATCTGTTCCAGGACCGCCGCGCCCCAGCGGCGATAGGCCTGCAACACCAGGGCGGCGTCGTTTTGGGGCGGGGCGGGGGCGAGGCGGTCCTGGAGCTCCGGCCGGTTATAGAGCACGCCATCAAAGATGACGCCG
>DATGEF010000123.1:0-4522 GCA_035310405.1 Chloroflexia bacterium
GACGCCCTGAGCGGCCTGGTCAACAAATCGCTGGTCGTGCTGGAGTCGACGGGCGCGGGCGGGCGCTACCACCTGCTGGAGACGATCCGCCAATACGCGAACACGAAACTGGCGGCCAGCACCGAGCAGGCGGCCATCCAGGCGCGCCAGGCGATCTATTTCGCCGCACTGGCGCGGGCCCATAACATGCGCTACCGCGTCGCGCGCCAAATGGCCGCCATGACCCAGCTAGAGCCGGAGCAGGGCAACATCCGGGCGGCGCTGGCCTGGGCGCTGGCCCAGCCCGACGCCGAGTTGGCCTACCGGCTCGGCACCAACCTCTGGGTCTTCTGGGGGCTGCGCGGGCAATTGCGCGAGGGCCGGACCTGGCTGGAAGCCATCCTGGCGCATCCCGGCCCGGTCGCGCCGGGTCTGCGCGCCGCGGTGTTGATGGGCGCCGGCAACCTGGCCGGCAGCCAGGCCGATTATGCCGCGGCCACGGCCTGGTTGGAGGAAAACCTGGCCCTGGAGCGCACCCTGGGCCAGCCCATCGCGATCGCTAACGCGCTCAACAATTTGAGCTTGATCGTCATCTACCAGGGCGAGTACGCGCGGGCCGGCGCAATGCTGGAAGAGTGCCTGGCGATCTACCAGGCCGCGGGCGAGACCGTGGGTACGGTCATGGTGCTCACCAACCTGGGCCGCGTCGGCCGGCTCCTGGGCAACTATACCGCAGCGCGCGCCCTGTCCGAGCAGGCGCTGGCCCTGGGCCAGCAGGGGGGGCTGGAGGACAGCACCATCCCCATGCTCAGTAACCGGCTGAACCTGGGGCGCATCGCGCACGCGACGGGCGATCTGGCCACGGCGGCGGCCCTATTCCGCGAGGGTGCCGCCCTGAGCCGCGCCGCGGACGATCGCATGTCGCTGCCGACCGCGCTGGAAGGGCAGGCCCGGGTGCTGTTGGGCACCGCGGCGACCGAGACGGATTTGCGGGCGGTGGGCCGCTTGCTGGGCGCGGCGGCGGCCCTGCGCGCGGCCGGCATGCCGCTGCCGCGCTATGAACGCGCGGACTACGACACGCTGCTGGCCGCGGCACGCGCCCGCCTGGACCCGGCGGTCTGGGCCGCCGAATGGGCCCGCGGCTACGCCGACCCACTGGCCGACCCCCTGCTGGACCACCCCCCGCCCGCGACAGCCGGGGGATAGGAGACGCCGGGCGCGGGGAAGCGGCGAATTTTGCCATCCGCGCGGGGGGCGCTGCCGCCCGCCGCCGCGGTGGCGGCGGCGGGCTCGGGGCGGGCGGCCCGGCGGCGCGTATCCTCGACGGGACCCTGCTCCTGCGCATAGAGGCGCAGTAGCTCTGGCAGCCCGAAGTGGGGCTCGCCATCCGCCGCGGCCCCGCAGCGCACCAGGTGGTGGCGGACCAGGCTCTCCAGCAGGCACGGGAACGCCGCGCCGGGCGCCGTGGCGCCGCCCGCGCCGGCATCCCAGGCCGCTTCCAGGGTCGCCAGCGGGCAGGCGGGCGGAAATTGCGCCAGCCAGAGAAAGAGGCGCCGTTCGTCGGCACTTAGCCGTGCGTAGTCGGCGTCCACCGTGGCGCGCAACGACTGGTGGGCGGCCCGCGCGGTGCCCGGCCCGCCCACGAGCAGATCGAGGAGTGTTTCCCGGCGCTGCACGAGCACCTGGGGCGGCAGGCAGCGGATGCGGGCGGCGGCCAGTTCAATCGCCAGGGGCAGCCCGTCGAGGCAGGCACACAGGGCCGCCACGGCGCCGATATTCGCGGCCCCGACGACGAAACCGGGCTGGATGGCCTGGGCGCGGTCCTGGAAGAGCTGGAGCGCCGGGTAGCGCGCCGGCCAGTCCGCGCCGGGTTCCCGGGCGGCCCCGGGGCCCGCGGGATAGGCCAGCGGGCCGACCGGGAACTCCTGCTCGCCGTACACGCCGAGGGCCGCCCGGCTGGTCGCCAGGATCGTGAGCTCCCCGGTGGCCCGCAGCAGGGCGGCCACCAGCATGTGGACGTCCGGCCCCGGCTCGCAGTTGTCCAGAACCAGCAACAGGGCGCGATCCTGCAAAGCGGCGAAGATCCGGTCCGCCAACGTGGGGAGGGGATCGCCGGGCAGGCCCAGCGCCGCCGCGAGGCGCGCCAGCAATTCCGGTGGCGCCGCGGCGTCGGCCAGGTCCACGAGGCGTACCTCGCCTGCGGCGGCGGCCTGGGCCGCGGCCTGGATGCCCAGGCGACTTTTCCCAGCCCCGCCGGGCCCGGTTAGCGTCAGCAGCCGGAGACCCGGGCGCGCCAGCAGGGCGCCCACCTGGCGCAACTCGGTGATCCGGCCCACGAAGCTGGTCGGCGGCAGCGGCAGGGCGGCGCCGCGCGGCCCCGGGACCGGCGCGCCCGCCGCGGGCGCCGGTCCTGCCAGGCCGCGCGCCTGTTGCTGGAAAGCCGCGCGCCCGGCCGCCGGGACCTGGAAGGCGGCGGCCAACAGCTCGGCGATCTGCTTCGACGGCCGCCGCAACCCGCTCTCGATCTTCTGGATGGTCGCCGCCGAGCACCCGATCTGCGCGGCCAGTTCCACCTGCGTCAGATCCAACCCCGCCCGATAGCCCTTGACCAATGCCCCAAAGTCCCTGGTACGCGTCATCGCCCCTCCGTACTGTTCAGGCCGCTAACCCTATATCGGTACGCCTGTGTCTGGCACCCTGGCTCTAGCATAGATCCGCGTGACTACAGTACGCAATCATAAGATGCGATACAGGGCGCGATACAACGGCGCTGTATCCCGCGCCCCGGCCTGTCCGGGTTTTTGTCCGGCTGGGAGTCGGGCCGGGCGTCCGGGCGGCTGTCCGCCGGATCTCTTCCCCCCGGCGCCAAAGTGTAGTTTAATAACCCCATCAGCAATTCCGCACCGCCGAAAACCAAAGCGGAAACGAGAGTTGCTGGATCGATCCAATAACCATCTATACAAACCTCAGAAAAGGAGCAAGAACGAACATGTCGGAACTGGATATCGTGCGCGCGATGAAGGATGAGGAATATCGGGCCAGCCTGAGCGCGGAAGTCCGCGAGCAGCTCCCGGAGAGCCCGGCCGGCGCCGTGCAGCTCGACGACGAAGACCTGAACGCCATCGCCGCGGGATACCACCCGGGTGGTGGGTACACTTACACTAACGGCATCACCTGGTGCTGCTGGTAGGTCGCACCGTTCCCAACGTATAGATTGCCGGGCGATCTATAGGGAGACTGACCGGGTGGGCTATGGCAGCCCACCCGGTTGCATTGAGGGCCACGCGGCCCGCGGCCGGGATCGCCCGGCGCAGGGAGGATCGGCAGAAATGGAACTGGCCCCGGCCTGGTTTAAGGCGGTCACGCTGGCCGAACGGATCGAGACACTGCATGCTACGCCGGGTGCGCAAGACGTGGAGGCGGCGGCGCCCGCGCCGGAAAGCTGGCACGCCCAGCAATGGCGGGCCCAGGCGCCCTTCACCAGCCCGGCGTACCTGGCGCAGCGCATCGCCGGCGAGGGCATCAGCGAGGCGGAGTTCTTCTACCTGCTGAACGAGCCGCCCGCGCAGGTGCGCGACCGCCTGCCGGCCCCACCGGCCTGGCTGGAAGCCGTGCGCGAGGCTTTCGCGCAGCCCCGCCAGGCGCGGGTGCCGGTCGCCGCCACCGACCAGCCCTCCGCCCCCTTCCTGGCCGTGATTGAGCCGCTGATCGCCCAGGCGCAGGACCGCCTGTACCGGGGCCTTGCCGATCTCTGGCAAAATTACCTCGCGCCGCCGTGCGACCCGGCGACCATCGAGGCCATCCTCTGGCGTGATATGCCGGCCCGCCTGCCGCTGCTGCTCACGCGCACGCTGGTGCTGGAACTGCACGCCGCCGGGCGCCTGGGCGACCTGCCCGGCGAGACCCCCGCCGCGCGCTTCGCCGCCTTCGTCGCGCGCCTGGCGCAGCCCGCCGCGGCGCTGGCCTTCTTCGAGGAGTACCCGCTGCTGGCCCGCCAGATCACGCTGGCCCTCGACTACTGGGCCGAGAGCAGCCTGGAGTTCCTGGACCACCTCTGCGCCAACTGGCCGGCCATCCGCGCCACCTTCAGCCCCGGCCCCAACCCCGGCGCGCTGGTGCGCGTCGAGAACGCGGGCGACGCCCACCGCGGCGGGCGCCAGGTGCGCATCGCGCACTTCGCCTCGGGCTTCCGGGTGGTCTACAAGCCCAAGTCGCTCGCCGTAGACGCCCACTTCCAGGACCTGCTGGGCTGGCTGAACGCCCGCGGCTGGGCGCCGGCCTTCCGCCGGCTGGCCATGCTCGACCGCGGCGCCCACGGCTGGGTCGAGTTCGCGGCGCGCCAGGATTGCACCACGCCCGACGAGGTGGTTCGCTTCTACGCGCGCCAGGGTGGCTACCTGGCCCTGCTCTACGTGCTCCAGGCCACCGATTGCCACTACGAGAACCTGATCGCGGCGGGCGAGCACCCCCTGTTGATCGACCTCGAAACGCTGTTCCACCCGGCGATGCCCGACGGGGCCGGCGCCGACACGGTGGACACCCG
>DATGEF010000124.1:0-7021 GCA_035310405.1 Chloroflexia bacterium
CGCTGACCGCGCACTGGGACGGCACCAGCTGGACGGTCGTGCCCAGCCCCAACGCCGGCAGCCCCACCAGCCTCAACACGCTGGCCGCCGTGGCGACCAACGACGTCTGGGCCGCCGGCTACACCGGGAGCGGCAGCGCCCGCCGGACCCTGGTCGAGCACTGGGACGGCAGCGCCTGGGCGGTCGTGCCCAGTCCCAACGTGGGCAGCAACACCAACAGTCTGGCCGGGCTGGCCGCTGTAGCGACCAACGACGTCTGGGCGGGGGGGTACGTGGCCAACGGCAGCACCAATCAGACCCTGATCGAGCATTATAGCGGCCCCTGCGTCACGCCGACCGGCACGCCCCGCGCGATCGGCTTCAGCGATGTGCAGCCGGCCGACTACTTCTACACGCCGGTGCTCTACCTGGCGAACCAGGGCGTGATCTCGGGCTACGCCGACGGCACCTTCCTGCCCTATGCCGAGACCACCCGCGCGCAAATGGTCAAGATCGTCGTCCTCGGCCTGAACCTGCCGCTGACCACGCCGGCGAACGGTGCATCCACCTTCGTCGACGTGCCGCCGACCCATCCCTTCTTCGCCGTCGTCGAGACGGCGGCGGCCCGCCAGATCGTCGGCGGCTACCCGTGCGGCGGGCCGGGCGAAGCGTGCGACGGCCAGAACCGCGCCTACTTCCGCCCCGCCGCGAACGTCACGCGCGGCCAACTCAGCAAGATCGTCGTCGCCGCCGCCGGCTGGGGCGTCCTCACCCCGGCCACGCCGGCCTTCACGGACGTGGCGCCGGGCAGCCCCTTCTATCCGTTCGTGGAAACGGCGGTCTGCCACGGGGTGGTCAGCGGCTACACGGACCAGACGTTCCGGCCGGCGAATCCCGCCACCCGCGGCCAGATCGCCAAGATCGTCTATCTCGCGGTCACCGCCGGGAGCAGCTGTGGCCCGTAGACGCAGTCCTGAGGGGCAAGTTCTGAGTGCCAAGTGCGGACCGCTGACCACTCGTCTAAATATGCGTACTTGTGGTTTATGTCGGGTTACGGCGGGCACTTGACAGACGCCACGCCGCCGGGTATAGTGACGTTGTCCTGCGCTAGAGCACGGGCCCCGGATGACGTATGACGCAGTATGTCGTACTTAACACGCAACACGCACGAGGTGATCCCTATGGCGGCGAATCGCATTCGGATGAACTAGCGGCAAAGCTTCGGTTGCCGAAAGGACATCCTTTCTTCCCGTTTAATTAGCCGCGCGGGCAGGCTCCTGCCGCGCTTTGCTGCTACCCCACCATAACAGCCCCCGCTCTCCCGGCGGCCGGACGGTTATGGTTTTTGTGTCCCCCCGCGGGGACCGGAGCGGCTAAGTCGGCGTCGTTGACGCAAGGAGCACACCCCAATGACCGCGCACAAGAAAGCCCACCCCGCCGCCCCGGCGGCGCCCACCAGTTGGGACTCGCTCGCCGCCTGGTATGATGGCTGGGTGGGCGCCGGCGGCAGCCACTATCATCGCACCGTCGCCATCCCCGCCGTGCTGGATCTGCTCGACCCGCAACCGGGGGAGGCGATTCTCGATATCGGCGCCGGGCAGGGGGTATTGGCGCCCGCCATCGCCGCCCGCGGCGCGCACTACACCGGCGTGGACGCCAGCCCGCGCTTGATCCGCCTGGCGCGCCGGCGGCACGGCGCACAGGGCCGCTTCCTGGTGGGCGACGCCCGCGCGCTGGCCACCACGCCGGGGCTGGGCCCCGGCGTCTTCGACGGCGTGGTGTTTTTGCTCAGCCTACAAGATATGGATCCGCTGGACCCGATTTTGGCCGGGGCGGCAAGCATGCTCCGGCCGGGAGGCCACGTGGTGCTGCTGCTCGTCCACCCGGCGTTTCGCGTGCCTCGCCAGAGCGGCTGGGGCTGGGACGCCGGGCGCCAGCTGCGTTATCGCCGCGTGGACCGCTACCTTACGCCGCTGCCCGTGCCCATGAAGCCGCTACCGGCGGGCGCCGGGCGCACGGTCACCCGCAGCTATCACCGCCCGCTGCACGCCTATATCAACGGCCTGGCGGCCTGCGGGCTGCTGGTGACGCGCATGCTGGAGGTTCCCAGCCCCGAGCGCTCCCCGGCAGGCGCGCCGGTCTCAGCCGGGGAGCGCGAGATCCCGCTATTTTTGGGGCTGCGCACGCGGAAAGAGGACGGCGCGCCGCCCCAAAACTACCCCTGAAAGCCCGGCGCGGGGAGGGGCGCGGGGCGCGGGGCGTTCCCGCGCCGCCCTCTGGCCGGCCGCCACCTATGCACCCTGCCCCCGGGATCGCTTTCTGATCGCCGCGGTGCTATGCTGAAGGGGCCCGCGCTGCGATCCGGGGCCGAGTCCCGGGCGCCACCCGTTCCGCATCTCGCATCAGGAAGGATACCCGCATAAATCGACGTATCTGGCAGGGGAGCCTTTGTGCGCTCCTCCTCTTGCTGGCCCTGGTGGTCCTGGGCAGCACCCACCCCACCCGTGCCGCCCAGGCGCCGGCCGCCGCCGGCGCGCCACCGTTCGCCGCGCCGGCCGGCGGGTTCACAGCCACCCCCACGGCCACGGCGCCGCCGACGAACACGACCCCGCCGACGAACACGGCCACCGGCGTGCCGAGCGCCACCGCGACCGCCACCAACGTGCCGGGCACGACGCCGACGAATACGGCCACTGGCGTACCGGGCACCGCCACGCCGCCGCCGCCGACCGATACCCCCGTCGCCCCGCCGCTCTGCACGATCAGCTTCAGCGACGTCCCGACCGAGTACTGGGCCTTCGGCTACATCAAGTAACTCTACTGCCACGGCATCCTCAACGGCTATGCCGACGGCACCTTCCGGCCGTATACCCCGATCACCCGCGCCCAGCTCAGCAAGATGATCGTCACGGCCCGCAGCTGGGCGCGGGCCAACCCGGCCAGCCCGACCAACTGGCCACGCGCGCCCAGCTGAGCAAGATGATCTACCAGGCGTTCGGGCTACCCTCCGGCGCGATTTCGGATTTTAGATTTTGGATTTTGGATTAGGAGACGCGGGGCGGGCAGAGCGGTGGCCCAGTCCGCGCGGCCGCCGGCAGGTGCGGCCCTTGTCATTCTGCGGCCCTTGTCATTCTGCGGCCCTTGTCATTCTGAACGCAGTGAAGAATCCGTCCCCGACCCGGGGAGACGGACTCTTCGCTGCGCTCAGAGTGACACGATCCCGCCCCGACGCGATTGGGGATTTGGGATTGGGAGACGCAGGGTGGGTGACCCATCCCCCGTCAACTCAAAACTCAAAAATGTGCCTGCGGCACCGCTACGCGAGCAAAACTCAAAACTCCGTACTCGTCCCGCCCCCTCGTCATGGCTGCTTGTCACGCTTTTTGTAGCGCTTTTTGTAGCGCTTTTTGTCACCCTCCGGCGAGGGCCCGGGGCTTGTTCCCGGCCCCCGTTTCTGCTTTACTGGATCTGGCGGCAACGGGACGGGCGCCCACGTCCACCCCGGGCCGGCCCGGCGCCGGCCAATTCACTCCTCGCCCCGGGCCGGCCCGCCGCTTTCGATGTGGGACCATCGGATTTTGGATTTTGGATTTTGGATTTTGGATTTTGGAGTGGAGCCCCGACGGCCGCCAGATCCTCACCGCCAGCCGCGATGGCACCGCGCGGCAATACGTGATCGACCTCGACGATCTGCTCCAGCTGGCGCAGCAGCGCCTGTTCCGCGACTTCACCCCGACCGAGCGCGCGACCTACCTGGGCGAGGTCGCGCCCAGCCCCACGGCGGCCGCGACGCCCCCACCCTAGCCCGGGCTCGATTTTCGATTTTGGATTTTGGATTGGAGACGAGGGACCCGCGGCCAATCACCCGCCAACTCAAAACTCACAACTCAACACGCGTCCCGCCCCTCGTCGGTAGGAGTGGGCTCTGTCCCGCGATGGGGGGCGCGCGTTGCGTGCGGGTTAGGCCGGTGGCTTCCCCGGTCGGCGACCCAGCGCTCCGGCGCGGCCCAGCCGCATCCTGGGGCAGCATCGCGGGACGGAGCCCGCTCCCATCCGCGCGCACTTAAGACCGGGCTGGTCCTCTGGCGCGCTAGTGGGGGTCGGGGCGGGTCGCAGACCCGCCTGTTGACGCGCCGCCCGGCCCCCCAGCGGCCCCCTCCAACCGCGCTCCACCCGCCCCACCAAGCGGGTCTGAGACCCGCTCCTACACCGACCGAGTCGTCTTCTGCGGCTTAAGTTCGCGCGGATGGAGCCCGCTCCTACCGTCCGGGATGACGGCGCGATGGGGGATTGGGAGACGCGTGACCAGGGGCCAGTCACCCGCCAACTCAAAACTAAAAAGGTGCCTGCGGCCCCGCTGTGCGAGCAAAACTCGTCCCACTGCCGACTGCCTACTGCCTATTGCCTACTAGCAAGGGGCGCGCGACAGTGCTATACTGGAGTAGGCACCCCGCCGGCCGGGAGCCGGGGACACGCCGCCAGGAGGCCACGATGGAATCGCCGACCGGGAGTTGGCTCGCGGATCTCATCCGCGGGCACCAGGATCTGCTCGCCGCCGAGCTGGCCACGGCCGCCCGCCGCGAGATCCCCTGGTACGCGGCGCTGCCGCCGGCCGAGGTCGAGGCGCGCTTCCAGGCCTTCTATACCGCCTTTGCCGCCGCCTGCGCCGCGGGCGATGTGGCGCCGCTGCGCGCGTACCTGGAGTCGGCCGTCGCCGACCGCATGCAACAGGGCCTGGGCGCGCAGAACCTGATCGGCCTGGCCATGATCTCGCGGGGCGGCGTGCGTGGCCTGATCGAGGCCGAGCGCGCCGCCGACCCCGAGCGCGCCGACCAGGCGGTGCGCCAGATCAAAGCCCTGCTCACCGCCATCCGCCTGATCCTCAGCGAGATCAACCTGCGGCAGCTGATCCGCCCGCCCGGCCCCCCGGAGTAGGCGCCGCCACGCGCGGGACCAGGGACCCAGGGCCGCCAACTCAAAACTCAAAAATGTGCCTGCGGCCCCGCTGCGCGATCAAAACGCGTTCCCACTGCCTACTGCCTACTGCCTACTGCCTACTCTGTTAGAACGGGTAGCCGCGGGCGCCCTGCAGGCCCTTCAGACAAGAGATCTCGCCCATCAGGTCATGCACATGGCCCACGACCAGGTTGCTCAACACCCAGCCCCGGTCCGTCGTGCCCATGCCGACCCCCGAGAGATCGAGCGGCTGATCGAGGGCCTCGGCGGTCAGGCTGGCCAGGTAGGCGTCGCTGGCCGCGTAGACGGCCTGGGCATAGGCCCGGGTCGCGGCCAGGTCGACCCGCACCCGCCGCGCCCACGGCCCATACTGCTCCCAGTCGGGGCCGGGGACCGGCATCGGCTCGCTGGCGCCGGTGCGCCCGGCCCAGCTCGTCGCCAGCAGCGGAGCGGTGTGCTGGAGCATGCCGTGGATGATCCCGTCTTCCGCCGCGACGGCGTGCAGATAGGTGGCCCCCAGCGGATTCGCGACCCCGGGCGGCGGCCAGTGGGCCTGCTCCGGCGTCACGTCGGCCATCGTGCCTTCCATAAACTCGTGGGCGGTCTGGAGCTGCTGGCGCAGCAACGTCACGGCATCCATGTGCAACCCTCCTCATGGTGACGAGCGAGCGTCCGCGGACCCGCGCGGCGCGGGCCGGCCGGGCCCGGCAGGGGGCGCCCCGCGCGGCCCGGCACGCACATTATACCACGGGGCGGAGTTGCGGGGAAGCCGGCGGCCGGCGCTTAGCGCGCCCGGCGCACCTGCTGCACCTGAGGCGCACGCAGGAATTGGCGCCGCGCCGCCGGGGGTAACGGGGCGGCGATCTGCTGGATCAAGGCCGCCGCCTGCTGCTGGGCGGCCGCCGCGGCCGCCGGCTGCCCGGCCGCGGCATAGCGCGCGCCGAGCTCGGCGGCGATCGGCCAGAGCTCGCCGGGCAGATCGAGCCGGGTCGCCAGGGCGCGGGCCGCTTCCAGCGCGGCGAGGGCCGGCGCCGGGTCCCTGTCCCAGGCGGCCAGCACGGCCGTGGCCCGCCAGGCGGCGATTTGGTAGCGCGGATTGGCGGCCGCGGCGGTCGTAAAGGCCGCCAGGTCGGCGCGGGCGGCCGCCTCTGCGCCGCTGCGCAGCAAGGCCTCTGTTTCCAGCCAGCGGCTGCGGCCCGTGCGCAAGGCCCCGGGGGAGCGGGCGGCCAGCGCGGCCTGCGCCGCGGCGGCGGCCGCCGCCCAGCGCCCGGCCGCGGCGGCCACCGCACACTGCTCGGCGGCGATGATCTCGTCAAAGAAGGCCGGCATCGGCGCCTCGGCGTTGAAGGCGAGCGCGGCGGCCAGTGCGTGCTGGGCGGCGCGGGGCGCCAGCAGGGCGCGGTCCACCGCGGCGCGGCGCAAGGCACTCATCACCCGCACGGCGGCCAGCCCGTGGGCGCGCACCAGCGCCAGGCTCTCAGCGCTCAGGGTGTCAGCGCCGGCATAGTCGCCCAGGTCGAGCAGGCCCATAGCCACCGCCGAGAGCGCGATCGCCAGGCCCCAGGCATTGTCCGTGGCCCGGGCGGCGGCGATCGTGGCCTGCCCGGTGACCCACGCGGCCCGCGGGTCGCCCAGCGCGATCTGCGCGTCGATCAGCTGGTTGCGGCTGTCGATCTCCAGCGCCTGGTTGCCCAGGCGGGCAAACTCCGTGGCGGCGGCGCGGGCGCGGGCTTCCATCATCGGCCAGTCGCCGGCGAAGAAGCTGCCGTACGTCAGGGCGTTCAGGCTGCGGGCCGCCAGGTCGGGCTGGGCGCTGGCCTGGGCCAGGGCCAGCGCGCGCTGGCCGTGGGCCTCGACCGCCGCCAGCCGGCCCTGGTAGATACTCATCTGGGCGAGATGCCACTCGATCTCGGCCCGCAGCGCCCCGTCGTCGCTCGCCTCGGCCAGCCGGGCGGCGTCGTGCAGCAGCGGCACCGCGGCCGCCACATCCATCGACTCGTGCGCGGCCAGCAGCGCCAGCCGGCTGAGCGCCCGCGCCTCGCCGCGATCGTCGTGGGCGCCGCGGGCCACATCCAGCAGGGCCGTG